>JAZGFF010000001.1:0-8069 GCA_036479095.1 Rhizobiaceae bacterium
CCGACCTTTCACGCAAAATAAATCATTCAGTGCGGAGGTGATGGGGTGGGAAAACCTTAAAACAGCTTTCGGCACAGTCCGAACATTACGCATAAAGCGTAAATGGGGTATTGCTGGAGGTACTACAACCACATGGTACGCACCAAAACTCGGCACGATCATTAAGAACGTTAATACTAGTCGATTACGGCAGGAAAGCGGTGAAGTAGTCTCCTACAAACTTCCATAATTTCCATGCCAGAATATGATTTCACCAGCCATCGGTTGTTTGTTGAGCCTACCTTAACAATGGCAGCTCAGTTTGAACCAGATCGTGCCCAGGCAAATTACCTGCTTAATGTCTTGCGCCTTAAACAAGGTGATCAAGTTCTATTGTTTAATGGCCGAGATGGTGAATGGCTGGCCGATGTGCTGCCACAGGGGCGAAAAAAAACCCTTCTTGTTGTAACCGAACGAACCCGAGCGCAAACGCGGCCGTATGATTTCCAGTATCTATTTGCCCCCTTGAAACAAGCACGGCAGGATTACATGATCCAAAAAGCAGTTGAGATGGGGGCTGGTGTTTTGCAGCCAGTGCTCACAGAGTTTACCCAAATGCGTAAGGTCAATTTAGAAAGAATGGAAACCCATGCCATTGAAGCTGCCAGCCAATGTGGAATACTTACCCTCCCCAAAATTCAAAAACCAATGGCATTGATGCAGGCAATAGAGGCTATTGATTCTAAGAGACAAATTATTTTTTGCGACGAGGATGCGGCGGTTACTTCTCCTTTAAAAGTCTTAAGAGAAATCAAAAGCGCACCGATGGCTCTGCTGATTGGTCCCGAGGGCGGATTTAGCGTTGAGGAGCGGGCGGCGCTTCGCAAACAGAAAAATGTTATCTCCATTTCCTTAGGCCCAAGGATATTACGGGCTGATACGGCGGCAGTTGCTGCAATGGCCTTAGTTCAAGCCGAACTAGGCGATTGGCAAAATTGAAAAACAAAGGTTACAAAACAAGCATCCGTGATACCTTCATTTTATACTTGATTAAACGAGCATATCACGGCATCGATTTGTCTTAAGTTGAACTTTGAAAGATCATAAATGGCTCGCGATACAGTTGATACCACACCGATAGAAAACCGCGATCAGTTAGTTGCCGCATTTTCCGATGGATGCAAACCAAAAGCAGATTGGTTGATCGGGACGGAACATGAAAAGTTTGGTTTTTATAAAGATGATTTCTCACCAGTCCCCTATGGGGGCGACAATGGGATTAAGGCACTCCTGGAAGGGATGCAGAAAAGAACCGGATGGGATCCCATTCTTGATGCGGGCAATATCATAGGTCTAGCAGCTACCGATGGGATGGGGGCAATTTCGCTTGAACCAGGGGGGCAGTTTGAGCTTTCTGGCGCTCCCTTAAAAACTATCCACGATACCTGCCGTGAATCGAACAAGCATTTGAGGCAGGTTCAGGCCGTAGCCGATACTTTAGGGATGGAATTTCTTGGCCTTGGTGGCAGTCCAAAATGGACCTATGAAGAGACCCCCAAAATGCCTAAATCGCGGTATGATATTATGCGAGCCTATATGCCGAAGGTTGGAGCCCATGGCCTCGATATGATGCATCGAACCTGCACCATTCAGGTCAATTTAGATTTTTCATCTGAAAATGACATGCGCACTAAAATGCAAGTTTCAACAAAATTACAGGCGGTTGCCTCCGCTTTGTTTGCCAATTCTCCCTTCACCAATGGGAAACCCAACGGTTTACTTTCTTGGCGTTCAGAAATCTGGCGCGATACGGATAATCAACGGGCTGGCCTTCATGAATTTATGATTGCTGATAGTTTTAGTTTCGAGCGATATGTGGATTGGGCGCTTTCCATCCCAATGTATTTTATTCTGCGAGATGGAGAATATATCGATTGTACTCACATCACTTTTCAACAATTCCTAGATGGGAAGCTCAAAGGCCAAGTGGCCAATGAAGGGGATTGGACCAACCATATCGGTACTTTATTTCCTGATGTTCGATTGAAAAAAATTCTTGAAATGCGGGGGGCCGATGGCGGGCCTTGGAGAAGAATATGCGCCCTACCCGCCCTTTGGGTTGGCCTGCTTTATGATGAAGGCGCATTAGCAGATGCAAAAACCCTTGCAGATGAATTGAGCTTTGAGGATGTTCGTGCAATGCGTGATGCGGTGCCGCGCGAAGCTTTGAACGCACCCGCAGGAAAAAGAAAAGTGCTCGACCTTGCAAGGGAAATGATGAAGATTGCCCATAAGGGGCTTTCTGCAAGAGCCGCCAAAAATGATCACGGGCTTGATGAAAATCATTTCCTTGCCCCCCTTGATGAAGTTGCAACATTGGGGGAAACGCAAGCCGAGCGGTTGCTCAAACAATACGGTAGCAACTGGGATGGTGATATCAACCATATCTTCGAGGAATATGCCTATTGACGCTACCCACAATCCTTATTTCAACTGGAGAATGATTTAAGATGACACCTTGAAGACTGTCCTCGCATTTGCCATGTTAGTGCATAAGCGAATGAAAGGCTTCAAAATGAACCTGACCCAATTGTTAGTAACCCAAAGAAATGTAGACGAAATCAGCGCCAAATTTGGCCTGAGCCAAGAGCAAACGCTCGAAGCGATGGCGGCTGTTATCCCAGCTTTTTCGGAAGGGCTGAAACGGCAAGCGACCTCACCTCAAACAGCTGCTGGATTGATCAAGGCTCTTTCATCTGGACGACATCAGCTCTATATGAAAAACCCTTTGGCGGCT
Source organism: Rhizobiaceae bacterium (assembly GCA_036479095.1). GTDB lineage: Bacteria > Pseudomonadota > Alphaproteobacteria > Rhizobiales > Rhizobiaceae > Pseudahrensia. The sequence continues at coordinate 2,777 of JAZGFF010000001.1, forward strand.
GTTAGCCCAGAGGGAATTCAAGATGGCAATGCAATACTCAGCCATCTGTTTGGCAATAAGGAAGTGAGCCGGGCAGTTGCCAATCAAGCTTCTGCATTTACGGGTATTGGTTCTTCTATCTTTAAGAGCCTGCTTCCAGTCATCGCATCCATGGTTATGGGATCATTATTTAAGGGCGCGACACGGGGTGTCCGTGGCAACGCAGGTGGCGGCGGCTTGCTTGGAAAAATTATTGAAGGCCTTGCCGGTGGCATGTTGGGTGGCGGTGCTGCTCAACCAAGAAGAAGGCAAGGCGGCGGGCAACTCCCTGGCTCCCTAGAAGATTTGTTGGGGCAAGTATTAGGCGGCGGCGGACGCAAACAAGCACCAAACACGCCCATGCCTCGCTCAAGACCGCAATCTCAACGTACCCAACGCAGACAAAACCCCGGGGGCGGACTTGGCGGCTTGATTGAAGAAATGTTAGGCGGTGGACGCCGCCCTCGTTTGGACCCTCGGGCACAAATGCCTCGACAACGGCGGCCACAACAGCATCAACGCCCTGCACCAAAACGTCGTGGCGGTGGTTTAGGAGAAATTTTTGGCGATATGCTAGAACCGGGCGGAAACTCAAGCCGTGAGTACCGCCGCCAAACCGGCAGTGCGTTCGACGAATTTTTGGGCAACTAACGCAACATACTCCTATTTATCCACTCAAATTGAGCAAACTAATGTGCCCAATTGTATTGGTGTGATAGGGTTTTTGAATGCCAAAAGAATCAAATTCCAATGCCCTTGAAGTGACTGTCACTGAACTTTCCGCGAATCTAAAGCGGACGGTTGAGGATACCTTTGGCCATGTACGGGTGCGTGGCGAAGTTTCTGGCTATCGCGGGCCTCACTCTTCAGGCCACTGCTATTTTTCCTTGAAAGACGAACGAGCACGGCTCGAAGCTGTGATATGGAAAGGCGTAGCTTCTAGATTAAAGCATATGCCTGAAGAAGGGTTAGAGGTGATCGCCTCTGGGAAGTTGACTACCTACCCAGGTTCGTCAAAATATCAAATTGTCATCGATAACATTGAGCCGGCTGGGGCTGGGGCATTGATGGCATTGCTGGAGGAACGGCGCAAAAAACTAGCGGCTGAGGGGTTGTTTGAGGAAGGGCGCAAACAATTATTGCCCTACATGCCGCGCGTCATAGCGGTTATCACCTCACCCACTGGCGCGGTAATACGCGATATATTACATCGATTAACCGACCGCTTTCCTGTCCATGTGCTTGTCTGGCCAGTTCGTGTGCAGGGGGAAACTTCTGGCCGCGAGGTGGCAAATGGTATCCATCAACTTAACAATTTACCACTAGATGGGCCCATACCCCGCCCTGACATGATCATTGTTGCGCGCGGTGGTGGGTCGCTGGAAGACCTTTGGGGGTTTAATGACGAAGCTTTGGTTCGAGCCACAGCTGATTCAATGATCCCTATTATCGCAGCCGTTGGCCATGAAACCGACTGGACGCTGATCGACCATGCCGCCGATTGGCGTGCTCCAACACCGACAGCCGCAGCGGAACGGGCTGTACCCGTTAAAGCCGATCTTGAAGCATCGCTCGCCGACCTTGGCGCTAGATTACGAGGTGGGATCAGCCGATTAATCACCAAGCAAACCAGCAACCTGCGCTCCGCTGCCCGAGGTCTTAAGACACCAGATATGCTTTTGGCCATGCCAAGACGACAATTTGATGAAGCCGCGGCTCGTTTAAACCGCGAATTTGAAATGCGCGTACAACGGGCCGCTGACCGTTTTTCAAACAGGGCGGGAAAACTTTCAGTGGAGAGTTTGATACTGTCCATTGAACGGGCAAGGGAGAATTACTCATCCCGTGCTCGTCAGATACGCTTGGCGCCATTGCAAGATCAATTGGGAAGAGGCAAAAATACCTTATCGGGGCTTGGCCGACAATTGGTAGCACGTATCGAGGGGCAGTTATCGGTTGCTCGCGAAAAGGTTGGTAAATCTGAACGCCTATTAAATAACCTATCCTACGAAGAAGTTCTGGCTCGCGGGTATGCGATAATTCGTGATCAACACGGTCAACTCCTAACCGGGGTGAAAGATGCAATGATGGGCGATTTGCTAGAAGTTGAAATGAGCGATGGGCGCTTAAATTCTGTTGTAGAATCTCACTCCGATTCGGAATCAAAAACGATTCAACAAAAGCCAAAACCTTCTCCAAAGAGCATCAAAAAACCTGCGATTGACCAAGGCGATTTGTTCTAATTTAAGCTAAATTTGAATATTGCAGGCAATTCCACCTTCATTGATTTTGGGTAAAGTGTTTCCATCACCCTGCTAGCCTTCCCGTGCTTTATTGATTTATGGAACTCTTTATCGATGCAAAACCATCTTACCAATGAGTCTAAAAGCGCGTCGGTTACGCCTCTACGAGACTATTCTTTTGACCAAAGGAATGGGGTACTTGATCTACTCAGCGACGGCGTATTTTTGATTGAAGATAAATCATCGATGAATTCAACACAGTGTGAATTCATTGTCAATTATGCCAATAATGCGCTCCTCGGCATGGTGAAAAAGGAACTGAAATGCGTTCTTCAATGCCCCTTAACAATACTATTTCCAAGATTTTATTACTCGGATTTGTACGATGCATTGGAGGAAGTGAAACAATTAGGAATGCAACGGATCGTAGATATTGATTATCAAAGCGGCAACAATAATCAGAATTTACGAATGGTATTGGTTCCTAAAGAACAGCCCACCGGCCAATCAGAACAAAATGTTCAGATCGTTGGATGCGTTACAAACATCACTCCGCTTGCGGCGCGCGCAAATTATTTGGAAGGCCGAGCTGCGAAGCTGATCAATCATTCCAAGGGCTTAGAAACCACGCACCGACAACTAGAAAAGCAAGTTTTTGCGTTAGAGAATTCCTTAAAAAACATGGAACGTGCCGTTCGGTTCGATGTTGTCACGGGTCTTTCTAATCGCAAGTATTTCCTTGAACAAGGAGCTGCGGAGTTTCAAAGGAGCAACCGCTATGGCCATAGCCTATCAATCTTGATCGTCATGATGCGCGATATAGAATTATTAGTTCAAGCCCACGGGTTGGATTCAATCAACTTGGCTTTGACGGGGCTAACTCAAATTTGTGAAACTGCTTTTCGCGGTGGCACTGACTTGGGTGGGAGGATTGCTGAAAATGAAATTGTCATTCTCCTACCGGAAACAAATCTCACCGGTGCTCTCAAGTTTAATGAGCGATTAAATGAGCTTATATCCAGTACACCTATCCAACTTAAGAACGGTTTTGTTCGCCTTGGGATAACTGCAAGCGTGGATACGATGCAAGATGAAGATCAAGGGTTTATGCAAATGTTAGTACGCGGACAAACTGCAATTTCAAGCTGAGGGATTAGGTAAGAGGAAATGGTACGGCTGGAAGGGTTTGAACCATCGACCTCTGGATCCACACTCCAGCGCTCTACCAACTGAGCTACAGCCGCACATTTTTTCGTGTTCCAACGAGAAGATAACACGCTGGAACTTGGCTGTCTTAAAACCAAACTACCAGTGGGGCAAGCCCGTTCCTCCTGCTTGGCGTAAAAAATTTCAACAAAACCCATTTTCCCAATTAACCCTGCCCTTTGAAATATATCGAAAAGCGGCTCAGACTGTGGATTCTATAGCCAAAAACCTGTATTTACACTTTGTTAAGTAAGAAGAATGGCTCTGGGGTGCTTTGAATACAGCACTTTCAACATTTTTCTCATACATCTTGTATGAAAACCGTTCTTCCTTACATCGTATGACAGTGAGTAAGTTTGGCAATGACGCAGATGAATTACCCTTATCTAGATTTAACTGTTCTCGCCCAGATCAGGCCGCATTTACTGGCGCCCTATGGTGCCGTGTTATTTGATACTGATCTAAAGCAAATCCTTTGGGTAAATGGCGAAGGTGCAAAGCTTGTCGGCTCTTCACGGGTTCGGCGGGCGTTGGAAGAACCGGTTTCGCCAAACCGGGCGATGATGCGTCAAATCACGACTGCCGTTGGTAAGCTTTCTTCCCATGAAGATGCCCATGCAGTGATGCGGATAAGCCAAGGCTTTCAATCGCAATTAATTGGTTTTAGCGTTCGCTTGATCAGTTTGCCGCAAGGCGAAAAAGCGGTTTTGATGCTCACAGAAAACCTCCACGATCGGCGCCATTCAAAGGAAAAGATGGCGCAAGCAACCGTTGAGGGGCTCGACGGGTACAGCCATGCTTCTGCTATCCTTGATGAACAAGGGGTGATTATTGCAGCTTCTGAACATTTTAGAACCCTTGCGGTGAGCAATTCAAATTTAAAAGCTTTAACCAATGAAGTGGCGGTCGAAGAGGACCGCCTAGTCAAACGGCTTATCGAAACCAATCAGGGTGATTTACCAACGGGTATCGCCCGGCTCTCAGATGACCCAGCTTGCCATCTCGTGATTATTGCCAACCCCACCGAAGAAGAAAATTTGGAAGGGGTGGAACCCGAAACTGCGATTACGCAAGGGGTGGAAAGAAATCAAAAACCGGAAGAGTTGGATGATGGCGAGGTTTTAGATTCTGCGGATTCTGGGAAAGCAGAACGCCCAAGTGTTTTAATCCAAGAATTTCAGCATTCGCCAATCCCAAAGAAAACTACCGTTAAGGAACAAGATTTAGCGCAAGAAATTGATGCCGATGATGAAGATTCTGTTGAGCAGCAGCACAACAAAGAAATTGAAAATTCGACCACTTCCCCTGACCCGGCACCTGTTCGGTTTGTTTGGGAGATGGATGCAGACAATGAATTCAGGTCAGTTTCTCAAGAACTGGCCACAGCAGTTGGCAGAGAATATTCCGATATTGTTGGTATGAGTTGGATTGAAGTGAGCGAGAAGTTTGGCCTTGAAAATGGCAACTCCATTAATGAGCTACTAAAACTAGAGGACACCTGGTCAGGCAAAACAGTATTATGGCCTGTCCAGGGTACTGATTTACGGGTTCCGATCGATTTGGCAGGACTTCCATCCTATGGCCGATCGCGAAATTTTGAAGGGTTTAACGGTTTTGGTATCATCAGGATTGGCGATGCCGTTGTTGAAACCATTAAAGATGAACCCGTTAAAGATGAACCCAAGGAAGATAGTTTCCAAGAGGCAGCAACGAAAGAAAGCTCGTCAAAAACGATCGGGTTTTTAACTGGTGCAAAAAAATCAGACTTCGATAAAATAGTTACTGAAACAGAGCCCCAGAGTGGCAACGATAACATTGTTGTTGAT
>JAZGFF010000002.1:0-6590 GCA_036479095.1 Rhizobiaceae bacterium
AACAACCACCCAGTTCATCATCACCGTGTTAAATCGGTGTTGAATACACTCCACTCTATAGATGATTGTGTAGATTGCAAGAATAAACATATGCAAGTAATAGTTGTGTTTCTGCTAGCCAAATAAATATATCTTCGACTATATATCAATGAAAGTTTGCGTTTTGTGTGCAACCGCCTTATGTCGAGCCGCCATACAAGTTCTAACATTAGCGTGTTCTGTTCATGAAATTAGTCATCGTTGAGTCCCCATCTAAAGCCAAGACGATCAATAAATATCTTGGTCCAGGTTATAAAGTTCTGGCTTCCTACGGCCATGTTCGCGATCTACCTGCTAAGGATGGCTCAGTGCTTCCTGACGAGGATTTCGCCATGTTATGGACTGTTGATGGCCGCTCAAAACCGCGTATTACGGACATCACAAAAGCCGCTAAAGATGCTGATCGAATTATTCTCGCAACCGACCCTGATCGTGAGGGAGAGGCCATTTCATGGCATGTCTTACAGGTTTTGCAGGAAAAGAAAGCACTGCGTGACACACCAGTAGAACGAGTTGTATTTAACGCAATTACAAAAAAATCAATTCTAGAAGCAATGGAAAAACCACGACAAATCGACGAACCATTGGTTCATGCGTATTTAGCACGACGTGCATTAGATTACCTTGTGGGGTTCAATCTATCACCGGTGCTTTGGCGAAAACTCCCCGGTGCACGTTCTGCTGGACGGGTGCAATCTGTTTCATTGCGTTTGGTCTGTGAGCGTGAAAACGAAATTGAACGTTTTAAACCTGAAGAGTATTGGAATATATTTGGCCAATTCAAGAATTCCAGCGGCGCTGATTTTGAAGCCCGGCTGACCAGCTTCCTTGGTAAAAAAACTGGCAGGTTAGATGTAAAGAATGAAGAGCAGGCATCAACGATCAAACGCATGTTGATGAATGCTGATTTTAAAGTCGACACAGTCGAAGCAAAACCAGTAACGCGTAATCCGTATGCGCCCTTCACGACTTCAACCATGCAGCAAGAAGCTTCTTCTAAACTTGGGTTTTCAGCATCCCGTACCATGCAAACAGCCCAAAGGCTCTATGAAGGTATCGATCTGGGTGGAGAGACCGTTGGTTTGATTACCTATATGCGTACCGATGGCGTGCAAATTGCTCCTGAGGCCATTGATGAAACCCGCAAAGTTATCGGCAAAGACTTTGGTGCAATGTATCTGCCAGAAAAAGCTCGTATTTACACTTCTAAGGCAAAGAATGCGCAAGAAGCTCACGAGGCCGTAAGACCAACATCCCTTGCCCGCCACCCAAAAGAAGTTGCAAGCAAGCTAGATGATGATCAACGACGGCTTTATGATCTGATCTGGAAACGAACCATTGCTAGCCAAATGGCTTCAGCAAAAATTGAACGCACCGCAGCGGAAATCAAAGCAACCCATGATGGTCAAGAAGCAACCGTACGCGCCAATGGCTCGGTCGTAATCTTCGATGGTTTCCTCTCTGTCTATTCTGATGCAAAGAAGAAAGATGAAGATGAGGACAAGCGCCTCGTTGCTCTTAAACAAGGGGAGAATATCTCCCGAGAAAGCATCGAGGCAACTCAGCATTTCACCGAGCCGCCAGCACGGTATTCTGAAGCTTCTCTTATTAAAAAGATGGAAGAGTTGGGCATTGGTCGCCCGTCCACTTACGCTTCAACACTGAAGACACTCGCTGATCGCGATTACATCATCATTGATAAACGCCGTCTCATCCCGCAAGCAAAGGGCCGGCTGGTAACTTCCTTTTTGGAAAGTTTTTTTACCCGATACGTTGAGTATGATTTTACTGCTTCTTTGGAAGAAAAACTCGATAAAATATCTGCTGGGGACTTGCAATGGAAAGATGTCTTGCGCGAATTCTGGACAGAATTTTCAGCGGCCATTGGTGAAACCAAAGATCTACGGATCACAGAAGTTCTCGATACCTTGAACGAAGCTCTTGGCCCACTGGCTTTCCCAGAACAAGAAGATGGTGGTGATCCTCGCTTATGCCCAACCTGCAAGGAAGGACAGCTTAGTTTAAAAGTTGGAAAATTTGGCGCTTTCATTGGCTGTTCAAATTATCCAGATTGTAAGTTCACCCGACAATTAGGCACCGAAGGCCTAGAACAATCAAAAGCCAACGCCAATGAGGGGCCCAAATTATTGGGTGTTGATCCAAATTCGAGCGAAGAAATTAAGTTAATGGTTGGTCGCTTTGGGCCCTACATACAACGCGGAGAAGGCAAGGAAGCGAAAAACTCGGGTCTCCCAAAAAGTTGGAATCCAGAGGAAGTCGATTTTGAAAAAGCTCTGCTTTTGTTAGAGCTACCACGAACAATTGGTAAGCACCCAGAAACCACCAAAGAAATAATCGCTCGTTTTGCACGGTACGGCCCGGTTCTTCAGCACGATGGAAAGTATGTCGGCCTTGAGACAGATGACGAAGTCTTTTCAGTTGGTTTGAACCGTGCGGTAACCTTGATTGCTGAAGCAAAAGACAATCCCAAGGGACGGGCACGCGGCTCAGCCAGCTTAAAAGATTTGGGAGAATATCCAGAGCTTGGAGGCAATGTTTCGGTGAAGGATGGCCGCTTTGGCCCATACGTAAATCATGGGAAAATCAATGCCACGATACCAAAAGACATCGACCCACAATCAGTGACCATGGAGCAAGCAGTACAGCTTTTACTTGCTCGTATTGAAAAAATGGGCAAAAAGCCAACAAAGAAAAAGAAAGCGCCAGCCAAGAAGAAAAAAGCTGCTGCAAAAAAGAAACCAGCCGCAAAGAAAAAACCGGCTGCTAAAAAAGCTGAGTAGATCAGCAGAAAGCAGCCTTTCGTGGCAAAACAAAAAAAAACGACTAAGGCTTTGGGTGATAAAAACAGGGGTAAACGAGCCCCCATGCCAACCACCGAAGAACTTCTTGAATTTCTGCAGCAAAATCCAAATATCAATGGCAAAAGAGAAATAGGCCGTGCGTTTGGCTTGAAGGGCCAGCAAAAAATCAACCTGAAAGCCATGCTGAAGGAACTGCAAGACCAAGGCCTCCTCAAAAAAGAAGGCAAACGGTTTGCCAAACCTGGCACTTTACCTTCAGTCACTGTTTTAGAGATTTATGACCGTGAACGCGATGGTGGCCACCTAGCCCGACCAATAGAATGGGACGAGGAAACAGATGGTATAACTCCCATTATATCAATCGTAAATCACGCTAGATCAAAAGCACCTGTAGCTGGTGTTGGTGATCGGGTACTCGCCCGTTTATCATTAAAAGAACGTGGATTACCCCGCGCCCGTGTGATGAAGATACTGGATCGTAGCCAGGGGACAATTCTTGGAGTTTACCGTGCTTACAAAGAACCAGAGCAGGGATATGTTGGGCGAATAGAACCCACAGATCGTAAGCAAAAAGAATTACTGGTTCATGAAAAAAATTTAGGGGAAGCAAAACCCGGTGATTTGGTTGAAGTATCTATCATCGGTAAAAATACCCATGGCCTCAAACAGGCCAATGTTGAAAATATCATTGGCGATTTAACCTCTGAAAAAGCCATTTCACTTATCGCACTTCATCAGTACGATATTCCTACAAAATTTCCAGATGACGTATTAGAAGAATCTGAGAGTGCCACCGAAGCAGATATGGTCAAACGAGAAGATTGGCGTGATTTACCACTGATCACAATCGATCCAGCAGACGCAAAAGACCACGATGATGCGATCTATGCTATCGCAGATGATGAACCCACCAACGAGGGTGGTTGTATCGTGACAGTCGCCATTGCTGATGTAAGTTGGTATGTGCGTTTTCACTCAGCCTTGGATCGTGAAGCGCTGCAACGGGGGAACTCGGTCTATTTTCCTGACCGGGTTGTGCCGATGCTGCCCGAACGAATTTCTAATGATCTATGTTCCCTAAAAGAGGACGTGGATCGCCCCGCACTTGCAGTGCGCATGACCTTCGCTTCTGATGGTCGTAAAATTCGCCATACCTTCCACCGTATCATGATGCGTTCCCATGCCCGTCTTTCTTATCAAGAAGCGCAAGCGGCAATTGATGGTGATGATGCCCCCCGCGCACAACCTTGGCTCGAACCCGTTCTTAAACCACTTTGGGCGGCCTATGAAGTCTTGAAACTTGGCCGCTCATTTCGACAGCCTTTAGAACTGGATATGCCAGAGCGAAAAATTTTACTCAATGATGATGGCAGCGTTGACCGCGTCATCGTCCCTCCCCGGCTTGATGCTCACAAACTTGTTGAAGAATGTATGATTCAAGCCAATGTGGCCGCAGCTGAAACGCTTGAGAAACGTAAACAAAAACTAATCTACCGTATCCATGATTCTCCTTCGCTCGCAAAATTAGAAAGCTTACGTGACTTTCTTCGCACTTTGACGATTAACTTAGCAAAAGGCACGACCCTAAAACCTGCAACTTTTAATGGCATTTTAAAGCAGGTAGAAGGAACCGATAATCAAGAGCTGGTCAATTCAGTTGTACTGCGTTCCCAAAGCCAAGCTGAATACAACCCGCACAACCTCGGTCACTTTGGTTTGAACCTCAAAAAATATGCTCATTTCACTTCTCCCATCCGCCGTTATGCAGATTTAATTGTGCATCGGGCGCTTGTCGCTTCAATAAAGTTGGGAATCGGAGGATTGACCCTAGTTGAGGAAGAGAGATTGGAGGTCATTGCTCAGGATATTTCTGACACCGAACGGCGCGCAATGATGGCGGAGCGGCAAACTGTTGATCGGTTGATTGCCTCACATCTAGCCGACAAAATTGGTGCGCATTTTCAAGGCCGTATAAATGGCGTAACCCGTGCAGGGCTGTTTATTACATTAGCTGAAACGGGTGCTGATGGATTTATCCCTATTTCCAAGCTGGGGGATGATTATTTTATATATGATGAGGTCTCGCATCGAGTGGTCGGCGATCGAACCAATCTCATGTATCAAATGGGCGATCATGTTGAGGTGAAATTGGTTGAAGCCGCTCCAATCGCTGGAGCATTAAGGTTTGACATGGTGACCGAAGGAAGAGAGACGTCTGGCCTACCCCGCTCCAAAAAATCACGGAACGGATCACCAAAAGGTAGACCACGTCGTTCAAAAGGTTCCAACAGGTTTGGTAAAAAAAGGTAACTAAATGGGTATCGAAATTCACAAAGATCATGCAGGAGACATCCTCGAACAGCGGTCAGTATGGAAAGCTATAAAAACGGGTGTTCAATGCAAATGTCCAAATTGCAGCAAAGGCAGCATGTTTGTAAAATGGTTGAAAGTTGAACCAATATGCAAGAACTGTGGCGAGGAATTATTCCATGAACGTGCAGAAGACTTCCCCCCCTACCTTACCATCGTTATTGTTGGTCATATTATTTTGACATTGGTTATGATTGTTGAGAGTAGGTTTGATTGGTCTTTGCAAACCCAGCTGTCGTTATGGATACCTCTGACCCTTGCCCTCGCCCTTGGTATTATGCAGCCTGTTAAAGGCGGTGTTGTCGGTTTGCAATGGGCATTAAGAATGTTTGGTTTTGAGAACCGGGCTAACGATGAGTAGGAGCCTGAAAGGCGGCATGAGCCGCGATGCGCTAGAACGAGCAGCAGTGATTGATGGCTCTAAGCGTAGTAAAAACATGCAACCAAAAGATGCTTCCACCTTAATCATATTGGATGGCGATGGTGCAAATGCAAAAGTGCTTATGGGTAGGCGCCATGAAGGTCATAAATTTATGCCGGGGCTTTTCGTATTCCCAGGTGGTAAGGTCGATCGTTACGATGGCTCCGTTCCCGCTGCAAACGAGCTTGATCCCATCATTGAGGAAAAAATACACTCCAATTTGAGGGCCAAGCCATCAAGACGCAGAGCCCGCGCCTTAGCTTTAGCCGCAATTAGAGAAACCTATGAAGAAGCAGGTTTGTTGCTCGGCGAAAAAGGTGGGAAGTTCAATGCGAAACACCCAGATTGGCAAGCCTTTAGCGAAATTGGCATCACCCCGAGTTTAGCGCCCTTACGTCTCATCGCCAGAGCAATTACTCCCCCCGGTCGCACCCGTAGATTTGATGCTTGGTTTTTTGCCACGATGGTAGATCACATTGCCCATCGCTTACCTGAAGGCACAGGCCCCTCAGGGGAACTACAGGACCTACACTGGCTATCAATTGATGAAGCAAAACACCTTGAGTTACCGGTCATTACGGTTACTGTGCTAGAAGAGCTGCAAAAGCGTTTGGCAATTGATCCAAAGTTGAACCCAAGCACACATCTTCCATTTTTTCATCTTAAAGGTAAAACCTTTCAACGTGACATGATCTAGCTTGACATTTGTTCCCGTTGCCTTAGGTAACCCTCAACGAAAGCTGCCAATATCGGTTGGTCATCGCTTTCCCCGCACTATAATATCCAAGAATACCAAGGATCAATAAAATGGCTAAGGCAACCACCATTAAGGTGAAACTGAACTCGACTGCAGACACTGGGTTCTATTACGTCACCAAAAAGAATTCACGCACCATGACTGAAAAATTGGTTAAAAAGAAATATGACCCAGTGGCGCG
>JAZGFF010000003.1:0-6495 GCA_036479095.1 Rhizobiaceae bacterium
ACAACACTAAAATCATTGCACGGGAATCCAAATGCAAAGCCATCACATTTCTGCAATTGTTGGATATTAATTTTTCTAATGTCTTCATGAATTACGTTTGAGTCTTGAGTTAATTCCTTTTTGTGAATATTTCTCGAAAATGTTTCACACGTGTCTAGGTCATAGTCAGTTGCCCAATCTGGTCGCACAGAAAAGGTTTCTCCCTCGGGTGATACTACAACGCCACATTTTATAGCGCCCAATGCAATGCCACCAGGACCGCAAAAAAACTCACCTAACTTAAATTCCATAGATTTTATAACCGCTGACTAGGTAAAAGAACCCAGAATAATTGTAATGTTTCGTCAAGAGACAGAATTAGCTTATTTTCTAATCTAGTAACACTGTTATTTTTTTACTCCAGATAAATCGTAAACGTTTGCACCAAAAATCACCATTTGCCATTCTTAAATTAGCCAGCAGTGCTGGTTAACGCTTGCGCAAAGCGATTGGTACAACCGTTAGCTCGATATATCTAGCTCCCAAGCACTCAGCTTCTGCTGCGAGTCGCGGGGATAGACGAGTGGCTTTCTATTTCACGCTCCCCACAAGGATGCGGCTGACGCTTTTATTTTAACAAAACTTATCCACGTTCCTCACTGCGCCCATATACTACAACCGCCTGATGAAACGGGGACGTGGGTGTACACCGCCATTCATTTCATTGGGTTCGGCTTTGGTTGTTTTGGGCTTGGTAAATCTGATTCAATCGAGCGCCCTCAAGGACCAAGTGCGTGTGTTGTGATACCACTTCGGCTTGGCCGCGTTTGTGGGGTTTTGTAAAAGGAACTCAGTCAGTCAGTGGCGTTCAAGCGGTATATGGTAGCGATAAACAATGCCGAGGTGGAGCGTTAGGCTTGAGCCATTTTTATTCAAAAGCGCTTTGCGGCAAAGGCCAAGCGCTCCGCTGTTCCCATTCATTTTTGGGGCAAGACTGATGCTTACTCTAGCGGTTTTTCGTGGGGAGGGTTTTTGTTTGCGCTCTACTCTTGTCATCCTCGCTACAGCGGGGATCCATTCCTCAATTGGTTCTAAGGCTAATTTGATATGCAGTCATTGCGAATGACGGGGCAACATTCCCCAAGGATTTGTGGAAAGATGGATCCCCGCTGTAGCGAGGATGACAAAGTTTTTTGGGGGGGCAAACGGAGCCGCTGACAACGCGGGAAAATGCCTACTCCACAATCCGCACAGCACCTTTAGCCGCGCTACTCGTCATTGCTGCATAGGCTCTCAACGCGGTTGATACTTTTCTTTTGCGTGGTTTTTCTGGTTTCCAGCCTTTGGCTTCTTGGGCGGTTCGGCGCTCTGCCAACACATCTTCGGCGACTGCTAGGTTGATGGTTCGGTTGGGGATGTCGATTTCTATGGTGTCGCCGGTTTCTACGATTCCGATCAGTCCGCCTTCTGCGGCTTCGGGGGAGAGGTGGCCGATGGAGAGGCCAGAGGAGCCGCCGGAGAAGCGGCCATCGGTGACGAGGGCGCAGGCTTTGCCGAGGCCTTTGGATTTTAGATAGCTGGTGGGGTAGAGCATTTCTTGCATGCCGGGGCCACCGCGTGGGCCTTCGTAGCGGATGAGAACAACATCGCCCTCGGCTACGCCACCGTTCAAAATGCCCAATACAGCATCGTCTTGGCTTTCAAATATTCGGGCGGGGCCAGAGAATTTTAGGATGGAATCGTCAACGCCAGCGGTTTTCACGATGCAGCCGTCAAGGGCGAGATTGCCGAACAAAACGGCCAAGCCACCGTCTTGCGAAAAGGCGTGTTTGGCACTGCGAACAATGCCGCCTTCGCGGTCCACGTCCAGCTCTTTATAGCGGCGGGCTTGGGAGAAGGCGGTTTGGGTTGGCACGCCACCGGGGGCGGCGCGGAAAAATTCGTCGAGGGCGGGGTCTTTGTTGGTCGCCACGTCCCACGCCTCAATAGCGTCTCTAAGGGTTTTGGTGTAGGCGGTTGGCACGTCCATGTTGAGCAATCCAGCGCGGCCAAGCTCTCCCAAGATGCCCATGATACCACCGGCGCGGTGGATGTCTTCCATGTGCACATCGGCGATGGCGGGGGCTACTTTGCACAGCACGGGAACGCGGCGGGAAAGGCGGTCGATGTCGTCCATGGTGAAATCAACTTCGCCCTCATAGGCGGCGGCGAGCAGGTGCAGCACCGTGTTGGTGGAACCGCCCATAGCGATGTCCAAAGTCATGGCGTTCTCGAAGGCCTTGAAGCTGGCGATGTTGCGGGGCAAGGCGCTTTCGTCGTCTTCTTCGTAATAGCGTTTGGTCAGGGCGACGACCTTCTCGCCAGCTTGTAGGAACAGCTTTTCGCGGTCGGCGTGGGTGGCCAAAAGCGAGCCGTTGCCGGGTAGTGCAAGTCCCAAAACTTCGGTGAGGCAGTTCATAGAATTGGCGGTGAACATGCCAGAGCAGGAGCCGCAGGTTGGGCAAGCGGAACGCTCAATAGCCTTCACATCTTCGTCGCTGACTTTGTCGTCGGCAGCGGCAACCATGGCATCAATCAAGTCGATGGCTTTCTCGTCGCCACCAAGAATAACCTTGCCAGCTTCCATCGGGCCGCCGGATACAAAAATGGTTGGGATGTTAAGGCGGAGCGATGCCATCAACATGCCGGGGGTGATCTTATCGCAGTTGGAAATGCAGACCATCGCATCGGCGCAGTGGGCGTTGACCATGTACTCGACGCTGTCGGCGATCAGCTCGCGGGAAGGGAGAGAATACAACATTCCGTCGTGGCCCATGGCGATGCCATCATCGACCGCAATGGTGTTGAATTCCTTGGCGACACCGCCAGCTTTTTCGATAGCGCCAGCCACCAGTTGTCCCATGTCTTTCAGGTGCACGTGACCCGGAACAAACTGGGTAAAGGAGTTGACCACGGCGATGATTGGCTTGCCGAAATCATTGTCCTTCATGCCCGTTGCGCGCCATAGCCCGCGTGCGCCCGCCATGTTGCGGCCGTGGGTAGATGTTCGTGAGCGATAGTGTGGCATGGTGTTGTCCTGAATGTCGATTTAGGCGCAACATATCGAAGTGACACGCGGCTGCAAAGCGAAACTTTGCGCCTGCCTATTCTTTGCCGAACAGAGCGTTCAACCCATACATACTCGCGGCCATCGCGGGGCCGATGCCGACAGCAAACAGGATCGTGCCAAGGCCAACGGTTCCGCCGAGAAACCAACCGATAATGATGACGGAAAACTCAATGCCACTCCGCACCCAAGCGACGGGGAAACCGCTGAGCTGTTGCAACCCCGTCATCAGCCCGTCTCTGGGGCCGGGGCCGAGGTTGGCGATGAGATAAAGCGCACCGCCGAAGCCCGTGACCAACACCCCAAGAATGGCCATTGGAATTTGTAATGCCAAGCCTTCAGGGGCGGGGATGAAGGGAAGGAGGAATTCAAAAACGGCGGCGATGATGATGGCGTTTAAGATGGTTCCAATGCCGGGGATTTGGCGGAGCGGAATCCAGCAAAGCAAAACGGCTACGCTGATGATAAAGGTAGAAAATCCAAGACTCCAGCCCGTGATGTTCGTCACCCCTTGGGCGAAAACCGTCCAAGGACTAACCCCAACCCCCGCAGCAATAAGCAGTGCTTCCCCCAAACCAAAAAGCGTGAGGCCAATAACAAGCAGCACAACGGAAACAGGCGACGGCGTAATCGTAAGCGCCTTAGGCGAACTCCAAAACAGCTTGGGCACTTGCTTAACGGATAGAAATTTCAGGCCCATTGGGGGAGTTCTCGAGGGTAGGTATTGAGGCGGGTATGAGGATGTTTGTGGGGGAATGCAAAGGTTTTATTGTACCCGTGACGGGTGGGTGTGGTAGGGTAGGGTAGGTTTGAGCGTTTGGGTAAGTCTATAACTCGATATCCTTAGTGTCCGCCTCTTAACTGTGCAGTAATCATGAGCTTTGATGAAAAAATTGTAAATAAACCTGAAAGTTGGAAAAATGACCGGTTGCATTTTTTTAAGTACATGAGCTTTGCTACAGCTGAGATTGTTCTAACAAACCGTACATTAAGATGGTCAGCGCCTAGGACAATGAATGACTTGTATGACGTTCAGTTCGATTTGGGTTTGAATATTGATATAGAAAGTCTTGAGCCTCTCGCAATCGAAAAAATGTGGAATGTCGTGTCTAGTAAATCTCCCTCCTGTCCAGAAACTCCAATGGGTAAACTTCTACCCTGGTTAGGCTCAAAGGTGAAATACAGATCGAAAGATGAGTTTGTTCGAGACTTTGAAGGCGTTGTCCTCGAAACCTATCAAAAACTTATCAACAAGCTACCTGAAATTCAGAGAGAGTTTCGGGATAATTTGGAAAACTTGAAACTTCTTTGTCTAACTGAAGACCCAACTAATCCACCTATGTGGGCGCATTATGCTCAGCAGAATTCCGGCGTTGTAATAAGGCTACGCTCAATCCCAGCGTTTGATTCTCCTTATGGAATGGCCCGTCCAATGAATTATCATCAAGAACTACCACATCTCATGGACGAAGAGCACATCTCCAATTTACTTGCTGGGATTCAAAACGACGATGCTCGAGTTCAAATGGACCGAATGGTTTATTCGAAAGGCTCTGCTTGGTCTTATGAGAAAGAATGGCGTATATCTTCTGGTGATGGGCGTGACAAGTTTGCTCCGCATGAAGATATATCGTTCGGTTTGAATGAACTTGATGGCATCATTTTGGGTATTAATATGAGTGTCGAGAATAGGCAAAGGATTATAAAACTTACAAAAGCTTATCCTAATGTGGAAATAATGGAGGCTACTAGGTCTTCATCGGGATTTCACCATAGCATCGTGCCACTCGTTGAGTGAGGTGTGAATTGGCTAGGTGGATTATGACTTCTTCATTTGTGTGTTTATCCGCTTTCCGAAGCTGGACGTTTTTTCATTCGATGCGTTCGGTTTTCTCTCGTGGCGAGTGTTAGAACGTGTCCCCACTATCGTCTGTTCTTATTGTGTTCTTTAGTGAAAACGGCTAATATCCTCCCACGAATCCCTCTCCCGCATAGGCTAATCCATTGAAATTTTCTGCTGAACAAGACGATGCGCTTGTGGCTGTTTCGGCTTGGTTGAAGCAGGGGTATCCGCAGGTTTTTCGGCTGTTTGGGTATGCGGGGACGGGGAAGACTACTCTTGCGCGGCATTTGGCGGAGGGGGTTGATGGGGATGTTTTGTTTGCGGCTTTCACGGGCAAGGCAGCGCTGGTGTTGCGCTCTCGCGGGGCGAAGAAGGCGAGCACTATTCACTCGTTGATTTACCGTCCGCGTGGGGAGGAACTTATTGAGGATGAGGACACGGGCAAGTCTAATATGACGCCGCTTTTCACCCTCAACCGCCAAAGCCCTGTGGCTGAGGCTTCGCTGATTATTATCGATGAATGTTCGATGGTGGACGAAGAACTAGGGAGCGATTTGCTCTCGTTTGGAACTCCTGTTTTGGTGCTCGGCGACCCCGGCCAATTGCCGCCTGTTTCGGGCGGCGGGTTTTTTACGGAACATGAGCCGGACATATTGCTTGAGAATATTCACCGCCAAGCGCGGGACAATCCGATTATTGATCTGGCGCAATTGGTGCGGGAGGGGAAACCGCTTTCCTACGGAACCTTTGGCGAAAGTCGGGTGATTGCCAAACGGGACGTGGATCAAGCCGAAGTTCTGGCGGCGGATCAGGTGCTTGTCGGCATCAACAAAACGCGGCGGCGCTATAACCAACGGCTGCGGGATTTGAAGGATTTCCAAGGGGCAATCCCTGCCTCTGGCGATAAGCTCGTAGCACTACGGAACGACCCGGCAAAGGGCTTGTTGAACGGCTCGCTCTGGCAGGTGGTCTCTGCGCCAAATACTTCAAAAGCATTTATGAACCTGCTGATTTCATCCGAAGACGACGGCATGGAAAAGCAATCAGCCAAGATTAAAGTGCTGAAAGCGGCGTTTGAAAACCCCGACGAAGAAGTGCCGTGGCAGATTAAACGCCGCTACGATGATTTCGATTACGGCTACGCGCTGACAGTGCACAAGGCGCAGGGTTCGCAATGGGACAACGTCTATCTGTTCGATGAAAGCTGGGCGTTCAGAGAGCACAGCCAACGGTGGCTCTATACCGCGATTACGAGGGCGGCGGAGCGGATTACGATTGTGAAATAATCTGCCTAATTTTTGACGGTAACTTTCAAATATTTACCCGTGCTTCCATGGCCGTAAATTCTAACTTTAACGGTGACTTCACCATTGGCAACACGGCTGTTGAGGCCCGGCTCAATATATCCTTTTTGGATCATGCGTTCTGCAATAGCCCGATTGGCCGCTGAGTTGAAAAAGCCGTCCCATTGATCATAGGCATCGCGTTTTTTGAATCTATGGTAATTGGCGCGATCTTGCCGAAGGATTTGCCACAGTTTAGTCAGCCGCTTGCCTTTGGAATTGAA
>JAZGFF010000004.1:0-9429 GCA_036479095.1 Rhizobiaceae bacterium
GCGTAGGTGTTGATCGGTTTTGCATTTTTACCCCAGCCTTTATAAACCAAATAGCCCTTATCTTGCAGGTAGGTAGGATTGCTACGGATTTTTGGTAGCATTTCTTTGCCTGCGATCGATAACGGCACAGTCCAAGTTGGATTAAATTCGGCGTAGGCAATTTTACCGGAAAACATCGGTGATTGATGGAATGGCTTCCCGACAATCACGCGCCTATTATCAACCGTCTTGCCTTTTTTAATCATGAACAATTCAAAACCCGCCTGATTGACCAAGATATGTGATTGGCCAAGATTGCGCGGCAACCAACGCCAGCGTTCTAGGTTGATCGCAATTTGTTTTACCCGCGATTGGGCGCTGACACTTAAAGCCTTGAATGTGTTGGGGCCGGCAACCCCATCGGGTGTTAAACCATGGCGTTTTTGAAAATGCTTCATGGCTTCGACCAAACCATCATCATAAAGCTCTGGTAATTCTGTCCCTAGATCATAACCGCGGGCTGTCAAATTCAGACGCATTTCATTCACCCTGGGCTCGTTCATACCCGGCTTAAGAGTTCCGCCCTTGGAAATTGGCGCCCAACCACCACGGAGCAATAAAGAACGATATCCCCCCAACATTTGCCGTAACTGGGCGTATTGTGGATGCCCTGGGCGTAATGCACGATACATCGCCACGACGCCCGCACTGCTCACCCCTTCCAGCCATTGAGCGGCATCAATCTTTTTGCGCTTGATGATGATGTTCGGGTCGGTAACGGAAGGGGTGGTGATTCCAGAAAACAAATCGCGCCCAAGGGTAAGGTAGGTGTAGCTTAAGGCCAATTCCAGCCGTGCCGCATCTTCATCAGTTTCAATGTTTGAAAACCCAGTTAAGCCGCCTAGATATTCAGATGGGTCTAAGCCATCACGGTACGCATTTTTAATTTCGTTGAGTAGTGCATTTCCTTCATCGTTCAACTGCCCATTCGTCAACCAAATTGGGGTGTAACCGCGCGCCTCATAGGTGGACTTTAGGTTTCTGGTTGGGAACGATCTACCAGAATAACGAACAGCTTTCGCACTAACCAATGTGCTGATTAATTCCACACTCTGTGCTGAAGCCGTGACGGGGGGAACGAACCCCAGACCAAGAAAAGAAAGGCCGATGATTGAATGTTTCAAGAACTGCATGGCTGGGTATCCGGTTAACCGATTCGTTTGAAAATAGCATTATCCAACCAATAGCCCAATTTAGTCTTTCAACTTATTAATAACTGTTTCTTTATCAAGGCTTTAACAATCGGCTGGGCTTCCTCTGCAGGGGTATGGCCAACCCCTTTTAAGAGATGAAGATCAAGCTTGTCCTGCAAGCCTGCGGTCTGGATAACCGGGAGGATCATGTCCTCATCTCCCCATATCAGGCTGATCGGGATCTTTAGCTTAAGCATTGCATCAAGCGGCAACACCCCTTGTTTGCCGTTTCTTGTCATATCGTTTGCAATGGCTGTGAGCATTTCAACGGCACCGGCTTTTTTACGGTGCTGAAGCTGCATTTCTATTTTCTGTTCGGGCAGCAAATGGGTAGAACTATAAAAACTTGGCATTACCTCGGCTAACATCTGGCGTGATTGGGCTGCGCCCCATTTTTTTAAAACCGAGTGATTGATTTCCTCGCCAAATCCTCCAGGGGCTAAAAGCGTTAGGCTGGCAACATTTACCGGTTGGAAAAGCGCGACCAAACTTGCTACCGCTCCCCCCATAGAATGACCAACCAAATGAACTTTTTTTAGGTTACGTGTCGTCATTTCGGCAAGCACAGCTTTTGCTGCAATTTTGGGAGGCCCGGCATTGGGGAAATCGAGACTTTTCCCATGGCCTGGAAGGTCAAACGCTATCGTTGGCGCAAAATGAGAGATGTTGGTTTGTAGCTCAAACCATTGCGCTGCCATCCCGCCAAATCCATGCAGGAAAATGACGGGATGGGTTTCTTGGTCGCTGTTATCAATTGCAACAGCATGAAGGCGCATGATTAAATATCCTTTGCAAGGGCTCGATTGGCACCGCTCACAAGGGCTTCTAAACTAGCGGCAACAATGTTGGCATTAATCCCAACGCCGAACCATTTCTTACCGCTTTGTTGATCCTCAATTTCCATGTAACAAATTGCCGTGGCATCGCTGCCCTGCTGCAAAGAATGTTCTGAATAATCGACAACAGAAAGCGCAAGATCGTAGGCACTATTGATGGCGGCAATGAAACCATCAATCGGGCCATTTCCCTTGCCTTTTATAATTGTCTCTTTTCCTTCATCGATGATCGTGACTTCAACGATCCGACCCGTTGAGTTTGGGTCTGTGAAGGTTGCATGATCAATATAGCGAAGCCGAGCCGTAGGTTGGTCAACATAACGCTCTAGAAAACGTTCGTGAATCTGTGAAGCTGGCAGCTCTTTGCCTTCTTCATCGGTGATGCGTTGCACATCATCACGCATTTCAACTTGCAGGTTGCGGGGGAGTTTTAGCCCATAGTCAGCTTCCATCACATAGGCCACCCCACCCTTACCTGATTGCGAGTTAATACGGATGATGGCTTCATAGGAGCGGCCCACATCTTGTGGGTCTATTGGCAAGTAGGGAACTTCCCAATGGTCTTGGTTGGCTTTTGCTAAGACCTTCATGCCTTTGTTAATTGCGTCTTGATGGCTGCCAGAGAACGCGGTGTATACCAGCTCTCCAACATAGGGATGGCGCTCAGGAATACGCAATTGATTGGCGTATTCATAAACTCCCTTAATTCGCTCGATGTCGCTTACATCCATTTCGGGGTCGACACCTTGGGTCATCATATTTAATGCCAAGGTCACAACGTCAACATTACCGGTGCGCTCGCCATTGCCGAACAAAGTCCCTTCGACGCGATCAGCGCCAGCCATTAAGCCAAGTTCAGTTGCGGCAATTCCTGTGCCCCGATCATTGTGGGGGTGAAGAGAAATAATCACACTGTCGCGACGATCAATATTGCGGCACATCCATTCAATTTGATCGGCATAAATATTTGGAGTCGACATTTCGACCGTTGCTGGGAGATTGAGGATCAGTTTATGCGCAGGGGTGGGATTGATCACCTCAACCATGGCGTTGCAAATGTCTAAGGAGAAATCTAATTCGGTACCGGTGAAACTTTCTGGTGAATATTGATATCGATAGCTCTCTTTTCCGCCTTCTGTCGCTGAGGCCATATCTACGATAAGTTTTGCTGCATCAAGGGCAATTTGTTTGATGCCATCGCGATCCTTACCAAACACCACCCGCCGTTGAAGTTCGGAGGTGGAATTATAGAAGTGCACGATTGGGGTTTTCGCACCTTCCAAACTTTCAAAAGTGCGTGTGATCAGCTCAGGGCGACATTGCACCAGAACTTGCAAATCCACATCATCGGGAACACTGCCCTCTTCAATGCACCAGCGCGCAAAGTCGAAATCCGTTTGGCTGGCCGAGGGGAAACCAATTTCGATTTCCTTAAATTTCATATCGAGTAAGAGGGCAAACATACGTGCTTTACGCTCATGACCCATGGGATCGATAAGGGCTTGATTCCCGTCACGCAAATCGACGGAACACCAGATCGGAGCTTTGGTTATCGTGTTGCTTGGCCAAGTACGATCATTCAATTTGACTTGGTTATAGGCTGTGTATTTCTTGGCGGCTTCCATCAACATGGGAAGTCATCCTTCTCGTTTTTGGCTTGGACATGCAGTAGTCATTTGCTTATCGTTTTGCCAGTTTAAGTTTCAAAAATGTTTGTGGGGCAATGCTGCTTAGCAGGAGATGTCTCGACCGCCGGATGCCCCTAAGAACGCACACCCCGACGGCCGCTCATAAGCAGCAGGTCAAGGTTGAGGAGTAATTCGCGTGTTTTCATGGTTTTATGTTAGAGGCTTAAAAGAAAAGAAGCAAGGGAATATCTGATGTGCCGATTTCTGGTTCTGGTTATAGCCACTCTAGGCTGGGTTGTTTCAGCCCAAGCGGAAACGCTGTATTTCGTAAGTGTCGCTACCCTTGCCCATGATAAACGGGAGCAATACGAGGAATTCTTGCAAAAAGTAGCGCCCCTATGGCGTAAACATAATATGAAAATATTGATCCGTGCGCGCATTGTTGAGGCTGTTGCGGTTGGTGATATCTCGGATGCGCCCCATGAAATCGGGATACTTGAAGTTGCCAGTCGAAAAGATTTTCAAGCGTATCTAGCCGATGCTGATTATCAATTGATAAAACAACAACGATCAGATGCGATGGAAAATTTTGTGGTTTTGGAAGGTGTTGCCAGCCAATTAGGGGCGCTGAAATACCTCTCCAAAACCCCGATGGCAGCCATTGTTTTAAGCACAAAACACATCAAGCCCTCAAAAGTGAGCCTAAGTCTATCCATTCAATTAGCAGGGCAAGTGAAAGGTCCGGTGAGTAATTTCCTCAAAAAAATGAATTCAATACAGGTTCACGCCCTGTCCTTCGATGATAATCCAATGGGATATATGCCAACAAATGAACAATCTGGGGGAGCTTTGGGGTTGGTTGGTGCGTTGTTGCGTTGAGGGCAATTATTAGATTTCCCGGCGATTATAAATGCCGACAACACGCAAGGAATAAAACTCTGAGTCCCATCATGACACAGGGGTAATTTCTCGTTAGAAATTTATTCTCATTAAAAACAATTGTTTAGCAGTGAAAACTTCCAACAAATAGTAAAATTAACCAAGAATAAGAAATGGGGGTCGCCAGATTAACCAATTCTGTTATCCTATTAACCTATCGTAAACCATTTCTCATTCGTGAAGATTGGGGCGGTTTCACAGAAGAACATGCGCGACCATGTTCGGACATAATCAGTTAGTCGCTTTCCTGTTTGGAGGGGAAAATAATGAAACGTATTTTTGGTGCCGCAGCAGCCGCTGCAATTCTTGCAAGTCCAGCTTATGCACAATCCCTGCCCCCAGCTGATGCTAAAGCTGGCGAATGCTATGCTAAGGTTTTGATACCAGCAAAATATAAAGCGACCCCAGAAGAGGTGATGGTTCAGCCTGGTAGTTCTTCTTTCAAGAAAACTCCTGCCGTTTACAAAACGGTACAGAAGCAAATTCTTTTACAAGAAGAGAGCTATGAATTGCTCCCCGTTCCACCAACCTACGAAACAGTTACCGAAACTGTGCTGGTGCAGCCTGAACAGATTGTCAAATCAGTTATTCCGGCCACTTTCAAAAACACGGCAAAGAAAATCATGATCTCCCCTGCTCGTGTTGAGTGGAAAGCAGGTCGTGGAGCTTACGAAAAAGTAGATTCAGCAACGGGCGAAATCATGTGCCGTGTTGAAATTCCTGCCGTCTTCAAAACCATTGAACAGCGAGTTGTTGATCAACCAGCGCAAACCAAAGAGGACGTTATACCGGCTAAATATGCGACAGTTGAACGCCGTGTAATGAAGGTGCCGCCAACGACTAAGAAGCGAATTATACCGGCTAAGTATCGTACAGTTACGATCAAAGAGCTTGTGACGCCTGAAGCATTTGAAGTTGTGGAAACGCCACCACGTTTCGCAACCATTCAAAAGAAGAAGCTGGTTACTGCGGAGGTCGTGAATTGGCGCCAAATTTTATGCGAAACCAATACTACTCCAGGTGTTGTGAAGCGTATTCAACGGGCACTAATAAGTGCAGGATATAAGCTTGGTTTTGAGCCCGATGGGGAAATTGGGCCTGGTACGCAATCAATCATTCGTCGCTTCCAGCAAGACAACGGGCTTCCAACAGGTGGCTTAACGCTAAGCACCTTCCAACGCTTGGGTGTGTCGCTCTAGCCCTACCCTACTTTGATCCAGTAATTCAAAACCCTCGGTTGGCAACAATCGGGGGTTTTGTTTTTTGCGAATGTTGTTCATATTCATTGTTATGATCGACAGCGCCCAATTGTTATTATTCATCCCTGCTGCTCTGGCGTTAAATATCACGCCGGGAAATGACATGCTGTTTTGCTTGGGGCAGAGTTTGAAAGATGGGCCACGGGCAGGTATCGCTGCCAGTTTAGGCATCGCCACAGGAGGGGTCATCCATACATTGCTTGCCGCTTTTGGGCTTGCATCCCTCTTAGCCGCAACTCCATGGGCATTTGAAGCATTGCGGTGGGCTGGCGTTGGATATTTGATTTGGCTTGGAATTCAATCGCTTAGAGGGGATGGCATAGATTTTGATTCAGCCACAAGCCTCAAGCAGCGTTCGCCCGTGAAGAATGCTAAGCAACGACCCAGCCTGTATCGCCCATGGCGCGATGGCACTATTGTCAATCTCTTCAACCCAAAGGTAGCGATTTTCATTCTTGCCTTCATTCCGCAATTTGTTGATACGAATACGGGCTCCACAATTTTACAATTCTTGATCTTGGGAGCAATTTTTAACGTGATGGGAACAGCCGTAAATTTTCTTGTGGCACTGTTCGCAGGGAAAGTTAGGGCACTATTTGCATCGAACCAAAATTTTTCTAAGAGGTTTCAAAAAATAACTGGCGCGGTTTATTTGGCTTTGGCAACAAAACTAGCTTTTGAACATCGTTAAGCTGGGCACTACGCACCAAATAAATTTGTTTTGAACAACAGGTGGAATTTGCGCTGTCCTTAGGTGAGGTCCCTTTGTGATGTGCCGTTGTGATGTGCTTGCGTACGGTTCTTGCGTGATGTCATTTGTGTTGTGCTTTTGTGTTGTCGCAAAGCTACAACTTCGTTTGACCATCACCCATTCATTGGCGGCAGAGAAATGGAAGAGAGATGATGACCCCTAGGCTCTGGATATTGTGCTCTGCGTACTGGGTCTCAACCCTAGCAACCCCTTCATCTAGGCTCTAAGTTCTTGGCTCTCTGCACCAGTTCTAAGTCCTCGCCCCTCCCCCAATTTTCCATCGTTTTGGGTAGAGCTTTCAATCCTATTATTTTTCCCCATGGGTATCTAGGCTCTACAAACAAAAAGCCCGCCTCATTCTCATGGGGCGGGCTTTGTTGTCGATCAATCATGCCAATTACAAATGCTAGAGGTGCAATGCAACTGGCCTAATCGTTCTGACTTGCGGCTGGTTTTAATTTCGCCACGTTCAACACGGCGAGCATGATCGGTTGTACCACCTGCGCCGAGGATCTTAGACTCACCAGCCCAGTTTTCACGATCTGGGCGGCCCGGGAAGCCCACGGCATTGCCAAGCCATGTCAATTCAGCTTTCGACATTTTCGCGACTTGATCGAAGTGATAAATGCCAAGTTTGAACATCTTCTTTTCAATCGCGTTACCAACACCGTCGATCAAGGTCAGATTATCTGCCTTACCACCGCGTGCAGCACGCATCATGCCCTTAGGCTTCTTGCCCATATCTCCAGCGCTGGCTTTACCAAGGCTGCTACCGACGTCGCCTGATTTTACGCGTTTTGCGAAATCTGTTGCGCCGCCTTTTGCAAGTATCTTGGCTTGACCAACCCACTCTTCCCGCTCAATGCGACCGGGGAAAGCTAGGACATCGCCGTAATGTTGGGTGTCTTTAGATTTCCAGTCTGCTATTTGAGCGAAACGATGGATACCAAGATTATTAAGGCGTCCCTCGTTTTGTGGGCCAATACCGCGGATCAATTTTAAGTTGTCTGGTTTTGCTTTTGCCCGTGGCTTAGCAGGAGCGCGTTTGGCTTTTGGCTTGGGTGCCTTCTTGGCAACAACACGCGGCTTAGCTTTTGGCTTTGGTGCTGCTGGAATTGGCGGTTTTGGTACAACAGGTGCGCGTGGTGGCGTTGGTGCCACCGGTGCACGTGGTGCAGGCGGAGGTGTTGCCAATTTAACGGCGGCTACACCAGCACCTAATGTTGCTGCTGCAACTGGTATTTCAGCATTTGCTGAACCAAACAAGTTGCGCAGTAAGCAACCAAGAATTGCTCCCAGTATGAAGGCAATTGCCATCAACAGAAGGGTTTGAAGAATTAGACTTAACATTGGTATTTGCTCCCTTTATCTCAACTTAGTTGTGTTTGCGCTTTTCAGACGTCCACCAACCTACGATGAGACCAATGATGAATGCGATCAGGAGGAACCAAATTAATTGTTCGACGAGGTACCACATGATGTGTTCCTTTTTTTGTTAACATGCCTGGTTCAAAATGAGCCGAGCCTGATGTGCGCTGCTGCGGCAGTGCACGGTTTAATTCTTATTGGCTCAAAGATTTGAACTCAATGCGACGGTTTTTGCTTCGATCAGCTCTGGTGTTTGGCGCAATTGGTTGCATCTCACCGTAGCCTTTAGGGATCATCTTAGTGACAAGCACCCCGCCCTTTTGTGTCATGAAGTCGATGACAGATTGAGCACGCGCTTCACTGAGGCCCTGATTGTAACCTTC
Organism: Rhizobiaceae bacterium; assembly: GCA_036479095.1. Lineage (GTDB taxonomy): Bacteria > Pseudomonadota > Alphaproteobacteria > Rhizobiales > Rhizobiaceae > Pseudahrensia. The sequence goes on from JAZGFF010000004.1 coordinate 8,397, forward strand.
GCTACCACGAGAATCTGTATGTCCACCTACCTCAATTTTAGAATTTGGACATTCTTTCAAGCCTTTGGCGATGCGATTAAGTAGGTCGAAGGATTCCTCTTTGATAATCGCGCGAGCGGTATCGAAGTGGATTTTCTCCCCCCCAAACAGAGTTGGGAAATCTACCTGACAAATTACGATCTTAGGTGCAGGAACCGGCTTTGGTACGAACGTCTTCAATAAAGTAACCTTTGGTGCCGGAGGTTCTGGAATCACCTTTGGTACAAACACCTTCATCAAATTGACGGGAGGAGCTGGCTTGGGCAGTGGATAGGAAATTTGTCTACGATACTTGAAGTTCTTCGGTATCGAAGCACCAATTTCATTTCCGATCAGCGTTGCTTGCTCTGGTGAAGAAGCGCGACCTTGGATAAAGGCATTGGTACCAGTGAGGCTACCACTACTGTTATCCAAACGGTTCACACCAACGATCAAAGCGGTTGTCGCAGCTTTGAAATTGCTCGGAGCACCACCGGCAACACGCTGGCGATCTTCCACTGGCTTTTTCAAAACAGCCTTTGCTTTGGCGAGATTGTCATCACCGACACCACGGCTTGGAACAAATCCGCTTATCACAGCCTTATCGGTTCCCTTGACTATGGACCATGTGAATGGGTCCATTGTCACGGGCTTGATTGTGCCTTTGATATTTCCCTTGGCAGCGATGACGCCATCATAGGAATTAACAGATTTTGCCGTACCATTGACGACCAAGCTTTTGTCGATAATGCGCGCATTACCCATGGCTAGGCCAGGCAATAAGGACAGGCCTTTTTCAGCTACGGCTTGGAACCCATTTGGTGCACCAGCTGCGATGAGCATTTGATCGGTTATTTTTGCACTCGGCAGTTCCTTTTTTGCCCGTGCAATAATACCAGCGCGGGTTTTGTTGTTAGGAACATAACCCGTCAGAACAACCATGTTGTCCTTGTAGTTTGCACCCCAAGTGTAGGGATTAACTGTCGGTGGCACGATGTTTTCGCTGGCCAGGGTC
>JAZGFF010000005.1:0-14439 GCA_036479095.1 Rhizobiaceae bacterium
CTTCGGAAACCAACATCACACCAACAATAAAGAGCACGAAAAGCCCAAGCACTTCATACATGCGGTTGGCTGAAAGAAAAGCCGAGACGCGATCTGCCAGTAGCAACATCATCAAGCCTGAAATAACGATGGCAAGCGCCATGACGGGAAAGACATCGGTCAGCGCTAAAGCAGAGAGAATGGAATCGAATGAGAATACAAGGTTCATCAAGACGATCCAGAAGATGGCGCTGGAAACTGAACGCTTAGGCCGTTCAGAATGAACATCAGGGTCGTGAACCGCCAGCATGTGCATGATCTCTTTCATGGCGGTGTAAATGATGAAAACACCACCAAACAGAACGATTAGGGAGTGACCATTTACTTTACCCTCAAAAATACCGGTGAAGTGGAAACTAAACAGGGTGTCTTGAAAATAGGAGATGGCTTTGACGATTACAAAGAGCAAAATAATGCGAAGGGCGATGGCAACCAGAATGCCTATACGTCGCACTTTCTTTTGCGCTGATTTCTCTACCCGTTTAGATTCGATCGAAATATAAAGTAGATTATCGAACCCAAGAACAGCTTGTAATAGAACCAGCATCAGCAGGGTAAAAAGATTTTCGATCGTTAGCACTTCAAACATGGTAGTCTCCTCTATATGGGATGTTCATAACCCGTTTGATTAATAATTGAAATAAACCAATTGTGGTTTGTTCAGGTGATATTTGGAGAAAATAAATGGTGGCTAAAGCTCCTTGGAAGCATGTTTGGATTACTGGGGCGAGCTCGGGATTGGGCGAACATACCGCTCGGCTGTTGGCTGCCGAGGGGTGTCATGTATCTATTTCTGCTCGCTCGAAAGATAAACTTGAGGCGATTGCAGCTTCCCATGAGAATATTTCTGCCCATGTTGCTGATGTAACTGATTATGCAAAGACAGAAAAACTGGTGGCTTCGCTGGAGAAAAAATATGGCCCGATCGATCTTTGTATTTTTAGCGCTGGAGTTGGTTTTAAAGATACCCTTGATCGGTTTGATCCTGAAGTGTTTCGCAAAACCTTCGATATAAATGTGCAAGGGGTGGTCAATGCCTTTAGTGCCATTTTACCGCGCATGATGGAGCGAAAAAAGGGACATATTTCATGGGTGGCCTCCGTTGCTGGGTACGGGGGGTTGCCTGGTGGCGTTTCCTATGGTGCATCAAAAGCTGCACTCATCCATATGGCCGAAACTGTGAAGATGGGTCTGGATGATGAGGGGATTGATTTTAGCGTAATCAACCCTGGGTTCGTGAAAACAGCGATGACAGCACCAAACAAACACCCGATGCCGTTTTTAATGGAAGTTGAAGATGCTGCGGAGAAAATTGTTTCTGGGTTGAAAGCAAAAAAATATGAGATTGCTTTTCCGTGGCAGTTGGTTTGGATTTTGAAAATCGTTAATCATCTGCCTCGTTGGCTCTATGTTAAGGTGATGAAGCGATTGGCTTAAGTTTATTTTAAAGTCAGCATCCAATTTAGCTCGCGCCGCCAATCCACCATGCGTATGGGGGTGCCGTGAACGCCATTGTCGAACATCACAAACCGCGCGGGGTAGTTGGGGTTTTGTTTGCGGATTTTGTTGAAGAAACCTTTTTGAACCTTTGGCTGGAAAGTCACATCCTTGGTTCCATGACCAAAAAACAAGGGAACGGGTTTGCCGTTCTTTTTAGCCACTGATGATTTTAAAAAGTCATCGTGCCAATGGGAGCCTAGGAGAAACAATCCATCCAACATTGCAGCGATATCGGGTTTTTTAACCAAGCGCCAACAAATACCACCTCCCATCGAGCCGCATGCCAAGAACAAGGTTCCTGTTGGTGAGCGCTTTTTAGTTTCGAGGATCAAGGTAAGAATATCGCGCGCTCCTTTCTCTTTGAAGTTGGAAAAACTTGGTGACAGCAAAAGCCCCTTGTTCTTGACCATTAGATTTTGGAGGCGGTTGAAATTCCCGCCGAAGGTCCAATCATTAACTCCTTGCCGATGGTTCCCGCCTAACCCATGAATCCAAATGACAGTGATCCGTGCGCTCTTCTTCTTCCCAACTGAAAAATATTTGAATGTGCCGTTCACAGATTTGTATTTCCTCACCCGTCTTGACCATCGGACCCCCTCATTGATGTATTTGTGATGGACTTTTCGTAAGGGGATTTCATCTCGGCCAAAGACATCACGTTGTTTATCAAATGCGACCAATCGGTAGGCACCATCTTTGCTCGCTTCTATTGTACTTGGATAGGCGAATAGTTTGTCTTTAAAGGGAGCCAATTGGAATTCTGCCGCGTGGGATCCTAGCGAAAATAAGCCTGATAAAAGGAAGGCAATGAACAGTTGTTTCATTTTTTGGCCTATTGCAATTTGGTTGCAGAGGTTGGTGGCGTGATTGGTTTCTTCATTAGTTTATTCTCTCGATAAGATATAAAGCTCGCCGCGCTTACAATAATGACACCGCCTAGAATTACAAACGGGTCGAGGGTTTCGTTAAACAAGAAAACGCCAACAATAGATGCCCAGACCAATTGTAAAAAGGTGATTGGTTGGGTGACTGATATGGGAGCAGCTGCCAAGGCGCGGGTCATTGCATAATGGCCAAAAGTTGCACAAATGGCGGTGAGTAATAACCAGCCAAGCTCAGTTAAAGTCGGAGTTTGCCAATTAAGCATTGCAAAGGGAAGTAAGAACAGGGTGCAAAAGATCGTCAGCAACAACACGATAGTCTGGGGGGTGGTTTTGCCCGTTAGGCTTTTCGTCATCAGATAAGATGTCGCGAATAAAGGCGCGGCTGCAAGTTGAGCTAATTGGCCGATGGAGGTTTCTGTAAAACCTGGCCGTAGGATAATTAACGCGCCTAACAACCCAGCGATAACCCCCATGATCCGCCGAGCTCGAAGTTTTTCGCCAAGAAAAATAGCAGCACCAATGGTGACAAAAATGGGTGTGACATAGCCGATGGCCGTTACCTCAGCCATGGAAATGCGTGCCATCGCATAGAACCACAGGACCACACCAAGACTATGGGCAAATGCGCGGATGGCGCCTAAGCGGACAAGCGAGATGGGCGGAGGGTTACGGCGTAATTTCCAAAATGCCGGCAAGAGTAACAAAAAACCGAACAAGTAACGGATAAATGCGGATTCTGCAGCCGGGAGGGTCGAGCCGAGGTTCCTGATAATCGCGGTGACGATGACGAACATTAAAGTTGACACAATCATCCAGGCAATTCCTTGGAGTGGAAGACCTTGATCTGGAGTCGTTACTTCTGGAGGAGAGGCTGAAGTCACGGCGGGTGCTCATTTGAATTTTGATAAATAGCGAATCTTGATAACTTAGATAGTTGTGAGCCTAAAAATCTCAGGGGTAAAGTGATGATCTAAATTATTGGTTTTTAGCATTTGCTAGAAGTGCAAGATAATTTTCAAATTGGAATTGTATTGCATTTCCATTGTGGTATCAAAGCGTGGGGTGATTTGATATGCTTATAATATTCTAGGGAAAATCATGCCAAAATTTCAACACTCTATACTCGGCCTCTCCACCAATGCTTCGTTTCGATCACTGGGAGATAGCGGCGTTATTTTAATGACCGATAGCGGACAAATGTATTCATGCAACGAAACTGCGTTGGATATTATTGGCAAATTAGATGCCAAAAAGAGTGTCGGAGATATCGTTAAATCTATCGCTGGAGACTATGATGTTAGCCCCGATGTTTTGCTTGATGACATGGAAGAGTTGGTGACATACCTTATCTCAGAAGGCGTTTTAATTGAGAGCAACGCGGCGAGCTAAGTAGATTAAATGACACTACACCCTATCACAATGCTCAGGGCTGATATTTGGTTCCATGCAAAGCTAATGCCTTTGGTTTTGAAATTTCAAAGCTTTTCCACGATGCTGAATAATGCAGATGTTGCCAATGTCGATCGCTATCAAGGGGTGCCGACGGAGGCGATTTCAAAACTGGTAATTCGCTCAACCCACCATCCGTGGTTCATGAGAAACCGTCGCTGTTTACGACAGGGATTGATCGGTTATCAATTCATGCGAAAAGCAGGTTACCGCCCAGAATTGCATTTTGGTGTGGAGGTGGAATCGTTAGATGCGCCCAACATCAATGCCCATTGCTGGGTAGTTTTGGATGGGAAGCCCGTTCTCAATGATATACTCGCGGGTATGGAAACAATATTTATACATTCGCTAGAAAAGAAATAACCTTATCATGATTAAGCGGAATTACGATTTGTTTGGCACTTACATAGAAGTGCAAGCCGAGACAGCTAGCCTTGACAAAAGCGTACACGGTTTCATCGGAGCACTTGAATGTGATGAATTCACAACTGACCAAAACCCGTTCAAGTTGGTTTTGCGACATGATGAGGAAATAGCGCAGGTCGAAAAGCACAAAATTTTTTTTACTGGGGATGTCGAGCCCTTTGGTGAATTTGACTTTTCTCGTGGTGAATCCGGGTGGTCGATGTATCAGGAGGGCTCTTTGGTTGCTTGTTTTGGCAATGATGACCGTTACTGCGAGATTACCGCATTGCCAGATTGTCGCTCGTCAAAAATAGGCATAACTGCCGCCTATGCTCTTGATCATATTCTTGGTTTTGCCAATCAAGCCATGGTGCATAGTGCTTGTGTTGAGACGCGCGATGGCAGTGGCTGCATTATCATTCATGCACCAAGCGGGATGGGAAAATCTACCTTCGCACTTGCGCTTTCATGTGCCGGTTATCGTATGTGCAGTGACGATACGGCAGTCGTCGGCATGGATAAACAGGGCAAAGCTCAGGCTTGGGGGTTCCCACGTGCTGCAATGATATCAAATAAAACGGTTGAGCTCGTGCCGAGAGTTGCACCTGCCGTTGAGGGAAAAAAACTCACCAAGAGAAAAAAAATGCCAGTTTCCCGCGAGGTTCTGCTTGCCGATAACCTTCTAGCCCCACCGCAAATTAAACCGGTTGTAATGGTCATCTCATTCTCGCGGGACAAAGATAATATTTGCCAATGGGAAAAGCCTGATAAATATGACGCGATGATGACTTTGGTTGAGGATAATATCCACTTTGGCAAGCATGGGTTCTTCCCTGGCCATGATCTGCGTATGGATTTATATGCTGCCATGATTGCCAGTGCGATACCCATCAAATTACAGGTGAATAATGATCTCGATGAGGCCGTCGACACTCTTTGCGAAATGCTAGAAGCTACCCTTTAGTTTTTTCTGCTGCGTTGTTGCAAAAACCGAAAAGCATGACGGCGCAAACGGGAAACATTGCGCGGATCATCATGGGTGTTGATGATTGTATTTGCCGATAGTAATCGTTTTGATAGCGAACCAGATAATCCAAGTTGAAATAGGCTTCGTGTCTCCTCTGCCCGTTTGTCGCCAAACAAAACGTGGATAAGGTGGAGGCTGGTAGCTACTTCCAGATTAGCTGAAAGCTTGGTTGATACATTTTTTAATGTTAGAAGTTCTGCGTCATCGAGCTTGCGGAATGCTTGTAAAATATCGACTAACATTTGTAGTTTGTGGTATTTGTGCCCTGCGGCGCCATGAATGACGCTAATCATAAACCGCTCTAAGTTATTCATTTCGTGGGAGCCGGTTATGCTCAACAGTTCAAGATAGCCAAATGATAACCTACGCCGTAGGCCTTTATCGTGAACCATGTTCGTGTGGACTTCTATCAAGACATTGGCGTTTTCTTTGGTGCCCCATTTTTGTTCCATATTGGTTTCAGATTTATCCCAAAATTTTCGGAGCTGTTGATAATAACCAAGTTGAATCAAGATATCTTCCGCGGATTTCAAATCATCGGGGTGGATGAGTAAATCAATGTCGGTGAAGGGGCGGTCACTCAAATTGGGGTAGAGATTGGCCGCAAAATCTGGACCTTTAACATTAAACACCCTTAGCTTTTTCTGCCGCATGGCTTTTATAATAATGCGGGCGCGCTGTTCTAATTCCATAGCCAGCGCGTTGGCAATGAAGAGTTTCTCGTTGTTTGCAGCAATTTTATCTTGGAATCCATCTGGTAAATTTGGGTGTAAGGTCTTTAGATGGCGCATCGCGATGGGCTCTATGCCGTGATGCTCAAGTGCTAGAAAGAAATCCTCAAGATTGACTTCTGTTAAATCCTGAACCGAGATCGCCGTCTCTTCTGGATCGCATATGTGGCTCAATAGCCAACCTACTTTATCTTTACAGTTTGAGCTAGGCATAGGTCAGTTCCAAATAAATTTATACTGAAAGTAAAGTAAGCTTCTCTTGTGATGGCATAAGCAAGAATTGACTATTGTTGAATATAGTATATTTGATTTATGATATCTAACAAAGTTTTATATTGGAATTATTATGAAAAAAATTTACGTAAAACCAGCCGTTGCTAAACGTGATGTGCTGAACAATGTTACAGCCTTAAGAATTTCAATGGGTACAACTAGTTAGAGCCAACTAAAACGGCTCTGCCACCGCTTATAAGTTGTATTTTGGGCTTAGTCTTCCTTGTCTGTTGATAAATGCAGGACGGTGTGTTGTGTTGACCGAAGTAAAGCCTCCGTTTACAAATGCTCTTTAATGATAAACTGTGTATCCTTATTTCCTCAACTCCTATGGATTGTTGGTAGGTTTTACTTCCTCTTGACTCTTCTTGCCATTCCTACTCTATTCTGGATACGTGGGGCGCTGTTGTGAGAACCATACTAAAGGGAATACCCATGAAAAAGATTTATGTAAAACCAGCCGTTGCCAAGCGTGATGTGTTGAAGAATGTCACTGCAGGCAATGTTTCTGGTATGATGACGCAAATGTCCTCGCAAGCTTAAGTCATTTGTTATTTGAATCCTGAGATTCCTCAACTTGAGTGGATCATAAACAAAATTGGAGAATATCATGAAAAAAACTTACGTAAAACCAGCCGTCGCTAAGCGTGATGTGTTGAAGAATGTGACTGCGATGGTAATTTCAGGACCGGGCGGCTGATAGCAAAATCTTACAACGTTCATTTCGTGTGATAGCGAAAGGGTAAGTAAGAATTGTTTGTGAATTGAACTGGCTTGAATTGGGAAATTTTAGTCAATACTATTCAACTGAATCCAACGAGTGGATTATCAACGAAATTGGAGAAAACCATGAAAAAAACTTACGTAAAACCAGCCGTCGCTAAGCGCGATGTGTTGAAGAATGTGACTGCTTTGCAAGTTTCTGGTTTTAGCCCCCCCTTACTGAGTAACTAAATTGCGCGGATTGAATCTGTTGCAATTGTTGGTTACTTGGGTTTTGACGTTCAAGCATTAATTCTCTCGTATTTTAAGTGCGAGGCGACTTGCTATGCAGTTCTAAGAGTATGTCTCCCGGCCACAATTCGTAGCTAAATACAGGTTGTGTGGTCTCTTATTTTCTCCACCTCCGTGCGGTAGTGCACAGGCTTGCTTGCCTTTTTCCGCAAAAAAGTTTTTGGCGGGCTGGATACCGCTACTTCAATGAAACTCGTGCACTGATAGCTATTCTTAAGTAGAGTTAAGATCAGCCCTTCGTAAAGTTGTGCTTAAGTCCAGAAATTTTATTCTACCTATTATGAAGCTTCTTATATCCGTTTCATAAGTTAAGTATTCCACTAAAATTTTATTGACTCTGTTGTACAAGCCGCCTTATCTTGCTGGACGGGGCGAATGTGAACAAAGTATTGGAATAAATTATGAAAAAGATTTACGTAAAACCAGCCGTTGCCAAGCGTGATGTGTTGAAAAATGTTACTGCGAAGATTATCTCGAAGCTTATCTCGGGCCCTCAACCAGATTGATGGTTAAACGTGAGCATGATGAATATTTGTCATCTGTGGTTTGAATGCTTAGATTGCTCAACTTGAGTGGAATTTAAACGAAACTTGAGAAATATTATGAAAAAAATTTATGTAAAACCCGCAGTTGCCAAGCGTGATGTGTTGAAGAACGTTACTGCGTTGCAGGTTTCTGGGGGTATGTCTTACGACGACTAACTGAAGTACATGGTTTCGTTGTAACAAACAGTCGCGGCATTGAGGCAATTAATGTCGGCGATGTCGCGGTGATTTTGTGAGAGTGTAAAGCAAAAGTTTCAGGTTTGATAATTCCAAAAGCAGTTGAGCGACTATCAATAGGATAGTGCGCTGAATTGAGTTGGAAAAGTCGTTTGTTTTCTTTTAAGAGAAGCATTCAAACAGCCTCGGTTCAAATCACGCCAAAACGGGTTATTTTGCGCCATAACGCATTTAGCCTCGTAGGAACGATCATCAACATTGAGACAAATGATGTCTCCGATGTCGTGGCGCTTGCCATAGCGATCGGTGCAAAAGCACTCAGGCCACTTTGTCTTGGCCGCCACTTTTAACGCTTCCCCCGCAACAGCACTCACAGTGATTGATGCTAAGCCGATTGAAACGGCTATCAAAAGGGCAAAGTGTCTCATGGGTTAAAGGTAGCATAATTCGGGTTGAGTGCCAAATGTTTACCATCAACAAAGCAAACAGTTGGCGCCATACTGGCACTTCTGTGATGCCAAAATAATGCTTTGTGACTTTCAATTTGATAAGCGCTGTTCTTTAATGATGCGGGTATGGTTTGACTGGGGAGTGTCGATCAGGCTTCCCCGTGGAACCGTGGAGCGTTGCCGTTTGATACGCAATGTAGCACACCACAGCTCTGGGTGCGCTGATCAGGTTCCCTTGTAAACGATGGGGATGAAGCAAACTATGGGGACGAATTCCCGAGGCAGTACATAAAATACATTTAACTATCTCCCTTTATCTTCCCCATCAGCACGGTTTTGCTGCTTTGGCTTTCTTCCTGTCATTTTTTTACCCTACCCAGTAAACCCACGAAACTAGCGGTTCAGCCATGGTTCAATGGTTCCTGCGCGGTGGCGCAAATAGCAGCATGAGCCATCGCAGTTAGTCGATAGATTGAGTGACAAGTTTCTAAAATCAGCTTAGGCTTGGTTCACACACACCTAATGATTACCCCTCCCATGTTTGCCATTCGCCCACTGATCCCTCTTCTCGCTGCTGCTGGCATATTGCTTGCTGGTAACGGTTTGCTTGGGACGTTGATTGCTCTTCGGGGCGCGCAGGAGGGGTTTTCTACGACTCAAATTGGTCTTATGGGCACGACCTATTTCCTTGGGTTTATGGCGGGGTGCTATCTGGTTCCTGTATTGTTGCGCACGGTTGGTCATATTAGAACCTTCTCGGCTCTGGCCGCCATTGCCGCCTCCGGCACTTTACTGATGGTGATTGTCATTGATGCGGGGGCATGGATGGGGTTGCGGTTTGTTCTTGGGCTTTGCTTCTCTGGCCTCTTCACCACCGTTGATTCGTGGATTAACTCAAGCGTCAGCAATGAAATCCGAGGAAAGGTGCTTTCGCTTTATCGGATCATCGATATTTTATCAGTGACCAGTATTCAGTTTCTCATCCCTATTATAGGCACTCAGGGGATCGCGCTGTTCGCGTTGATGACCATCCTCACCTGTCTGTCGTTGGTTCCTGTGGCGCTTGGGGATCGTTCGCGTCCTAAGCCGCCAGATGCGGTGAAGTTTGATTTAGCGGGGGTTTGGGCTATTTCTCCGATGGCCTGTTTGGGCTGTGTTACAATCGGAATGACCAATTCAGCGTTCCGGTTGGTGGGGCCTATTTATGCGCAGGAAGTGGGGCTGACTATCGCGGGAGTTGCAACCTTTATGTCTGCCGGGATTTTTGGCGGCGCGGTTTTGCAATATCCCCTGGGGCAACTCTCCGATCGCTTCGACCGACGTCAGGTCCTGATCGTTGCGACCGCCATGGCCGTGGCTTCCAGTCTATTTCTTTCCTTTGTAGCGGGGAATAACGAGACGATGCTGTTGTTTGGAATCTTCTGTTTTGGAGCGTTCTCGCTGCCGCTTTACTCTCTTTCTGCGGCTCATGCGAATGACCGCGCTGAGGGAAATCAATTTGTAATCGTTGCTGCGGGTTTGATATTCTTCTTCTCCTTTGGCGCATCCATTGGGCCAGTTTTGGCGGCGGTTCTTATCGAAAATTTTGGTCCCGGCGCATTGTTCAACTATACGGGGTTGGCGCACAGCGCTTTGATTATCATCGCCCTATGGCGGATGACGTCACGCAGTGCGGTTCCTGTTGGGACACGACCGAAGTTTGTCGGGTTGATGCGCACGTCCTTGTTCTTGGCTAAGATTGGGCGAAAAAAAGGGAAACGAAATTTGCACTAGGTTTCGCCTTCAGCCGTTCATTCCCCGTCCTACAAATCACTGGCGCCAGTCAGCGAATTGCTTGGTCACTTCCATTTTGGCAAGTGCTGTCCCTTGATGGTGCGGGAATGGCCGCGAAATTCTGCGATCTTGGTGCCCTCTTGGTTGATCACGGCCACATTATATATACCAGAGCGGCTAGCGTGATGGAGTTCGAGTGCCGTTGCCGTTAGAACATCTCCAAATTTTCCAGGAGCCAAGTAGCTGATCGAACAGTGTTGGCCAACGGTGATTTGGTTTCGCGTATTACAAGCGAAAGCAAAGGCACTATCGGCAAGGCTGAATATAAATCCGCCATGGGCATTATCATGGCCGTTGGTCATGTCTTGGCGAACTTTCATGGATAGGCGTGCGTAGCCTAACCGTACTTCTTCAATCTTCATGCCTAAGCCTTTGGAGGCATCATCGTTTTCCCACATGATGTCGGCACAGGCTTTTGCAAGTTTGTCTTCGTTATTCATCAGTTGTTTAGTGCTCATCGGATTATCTCTTTGCGCAAGCTTGCACGGCGTTATAATGATTTCAAATTGAAGTTGGAATTATACACATGAGTGGACCATTAAGCGGCCTTCGGGTAATCGATCTTTCCCGTATTTTAGCGGGTCCCTCAATGACGCAAATTTTTGCAGATTTAGGGGCGGAAGTTATTAAAATTGAGCGGCCAGGGCAGGGGGATGACACCCGTACTTGGGGGCCGCCGTGGTTACTTGATAAGGAGGGAAATGAAACCAACGAGGCGGCATATTATCTTTCTACCAACCGCGGGAAACATTCTTTGACCCTAGATATAGCTTCCGAAAAAGGGGCGCAAATTGTTCGGGATCTCGTAAAGGATGCAGATTTTTTTGTTGAGAATTTCAAGGTTGGTGGACTTGCTAAAATGGGGCTGGATTATGAAAGCCTAAAGGCGGTAAATCCAAAAATTTTATATTTATCGATTACGGGGTTCGGGCAAAACGGACCAGATGCACCGCAGCCGGGCTATGATTACCTCATCCAAGCTCGTTCTGGTTTGATGAGCGTCACTGGTCCAGAAGATGGTGCACCGGGGGCGGGGCCCGTTCGTGCTGGGGTTGCCACAGCTGACTTGCAAACTGGATTGATGGGGGCAATTGGGTTGTTGGCGGCGCTTTACCATCGTGAGAAAACGGGCGAAGGGCAGCATCTTGATCTAGCTCTCTTGGACACCCAAATTGCGGGGCTAGCCAATCAGGGTTTCTCACACTTGCTGACGGGTAAAATTCCGCAACGAACTGGCAATTGGCATCCAGCGCTTTCGCCCTATCAGCCGTTTGATACTGCCGATGATCAAATTATCATTGCGGTTGGAAATGATAGCCAGTTTAAGGATGTATGTCGTGTTTTGGGGGTTTCGGATATGGCGTTGGACCAACGGTTTTCTACTAATCCTTCGCGGAACAAAAATCGGGCGGCAATGGAGGTGTTGATCAACGAGCAGTTACGCCAACACCCCGCGCGACACTGGCTAGCGGATTTCGCAAGAAATAACGTTCCGGCTTGCCCGATTAATGATATTGAGCAGGCTTTCCATGATCCACAGGTGATCGCAAGGGGGATGCGGATTGATCTTGAACACGTGGTTTCAGGTTCTGTCCCCGGGGTCAAAACACCGCTGAATTATTCCAAAACGAAACTGGACTATACCAAGGCGCCGCCGATGCTTGGGCAAGATACGGAGGACGTGCTTTCACGGCTGCTCGGGATGAGCATTGAGGAAATTGCGGTGTTGAAGGCGAAGGGGATCGTTTAGCCAAACCGCTTGTCGAGCCAAGCAATAAAGTTAGCCGTCGTCTCATCGCGGTTTATCTCATTTAAGCTCTCATGACGGGTGGCGGGAATGACATTTAGGGTCACATCTTCCATCCCGTGCCCGTTCATGCGCTCGGCAATATGCTCAACCCCCTTGCCCTTTTCAGAGCAGGGATCAACCGCACCGGCTTGTAAATGAATTGGTAGGTTTGTGGGCAGGCTTTTAAGATTGCCATTATCTGCGGCAAAATAAACGCCGTCTAATACATCGAGCCAAAGCCCTATGCTGACATCAAACCCACAAAGCGGATCGGCGCAATATTTGTCGACTTCTGCATTATCTCGTGAAAGCCAATCGAAATCTGTTCGGTTGGGGGCGAATTCTTTATTCCATGCTTCAAAGGTGAGTTTTTGGGTGAGTTTGCTGGGAACATCAAACCCCTTGAACATTCGCTGAACTTTCAAAATGATTTTACCAACCGCGCTTAACGCGCCGGTTTCTACTCCTGAATTCCAAAGAGCGGCGCCGGCAACTTCTTTCGGGTTTTTCATGATGTAATTAAATGCAATGATCGACCCCATTGAATGGCCAAAGGCGATGATGGGGGTGGCGGGGTGCTGTTTTGTGATGTGGCTGTTAATGGCGGCCACATCTTCCACCACTTTCTCCATACCGTTTTTAGTTGCGAAAATGCCAAGCGGTGCATCATCGGCTTTGGTAAAGCCGTGCCCACGGTGGTCGTGGGCGTAAGCTCCATAGCCGGCTTTGTTTAATGCTTTGGCAAAACGTTCATAGCGCGCTGCATGCTCGGCCATGCCGTGGTTGATTTGAATAATAGCCTTGGGGCTCTTCTTTGGGATGGCTGAATAAACGCGTAATTCGGCGCCTGTTGATGATCTAAGCGTTGATGATTTCCAAACCATGGTTTTTTCCTATTTGCTTCAGCAAGCACCTTGTTTTCAAGTCGCTCACCCGTTACATGAAGCCTAACACATCCTAACATTTCGCGCCGACTTTTTGTCGCTCGCAACTTATCGCGGAGACTTGCCCCATGGCACGCCAATTTATCTATCACATGCAAGGCCTGACCAAGACCTTTGACGGGGGCAAAAAGGTTCTCGATAATGTGCACCTGCAATTCTATGGTGATGCCAAAATCGGCGTGCTCGGCCCAAATGGTGCGGGTAAATCGACCCTACTAAAAATCATGGCGGGGCTTGATACCGAATGGTCTGGTGAAGCTTGGGTCGCGGAAGGGGCGAAGGTTGGTTACCTCGAACAGGAGCCGCAGCTCGATAATGATAAAACTGTGCGTGAAAACGTCATGGTTGGCCTGGCTGAGAAAACGGCTATTCTTGAGCGCTACAACGAATTGATGATGAACTATTCTGACGAGACAGCAGACGAGGGCGCCAAGCTGCAAGATCAAATCGATGCTGAAGGTCTTTGGGATTTAGATGCGAAGGTGGAAATGGCGATGGACGCCCTGCGCTGCCCACCGCCTGAAGATTCAGTTGAGAACCTTTCCGGTGGTGAAGCCCGCCGCATCGCCCTTTGTCGCCTGTTGCTTTCCGAACCAGATTTGCTGTTACTTGATGAACCAACCAACCATTTGGACGCCGAAACTGTTTCATGGCTCGAAAAACACCTGCGCGAATTTAAGGGCGCTGTGATGATCGTGACCCACGACCGTTACTTCCTTGACAATGTGACGGGCTGGATTCTTGAGCTCGACCGTGGCCAAGGCATTCCCTATGAGGGCAATTACACCGCTTACTTAGAGAAAAAGAAAAAACGCATGGTTCAAGAGGGGCGTGAAGATGATGCCCGCATGCGCCAGCTTGACCGTGAACGCGAATGGATGGGTAAATCTCAAAAGGCTCGCCAAGCGAAATCAAAAGCGCGGATTAACAATTATCATGATCTTGTAGAAGCCGCCGAGAAACGCCGCCCAAGCGATATGCAAATTGTTATTCCTGTGGCTGAGCGGTTGGGGCAATTGGTCATTGAGGCTGAGGGTGTGAGCAAAGGGTTTGGCGATAAACAGCTGATTGAGGGTTTGAATTTCAAACTTCCTGCTGGTGGTATTGTCGGCATTATCGGCCCCAACGGTGCCGGTAAATCGACCCTGTTTAGAATGCTCACAGGGCAAGAAAAACCTGATAGCGGCACGATTAAAATCGGCGATACAGTGAAGCTTGGTTATGTTGACCAAAGCCGTGATAGCCTCAACCCTGAGGCCACCGTTTGGGAAGAAATTTCTGGTGGTGCTGAGGTGATTAAACTGGGCGCTCATGAGGTTAACTCTCGCGCCTATGTTGGTTCGTTCAATTTCCGAAAAGCTGCCCAACAGCAAAAAGTTG
>JAZGFF010000006.1:0-6932 GCA_036479095.1 Rhizobiaceae bacterium
TGATTTCCAAGGGAGCCGCAGGATCGTGGCAAATGGAGAACCGTCATCAAACAATGAATAAAGGCGAGTATGAACATGGGTTTGCTATCGATTGGATGCGCAAAGATTTAGCAATTTGTCTTGAAGAGGGAAACAATCGAGGTGTTAGCCTTCCCGTCACAGCGCTTGTTGATCAATTCTATAACGAAGTCCAACGGATGGGGGGAAGCCGATGGGATACGAGCGCCCTACTGGCAAGACTTGAGGCAAAAGGAAAATAAGCCATGAACGATAAACTTAATCTAATTAAATCCTTGCAAGCTTCACAGCCGGGTAACATCGCCATCCAATGTTTTGATGATGATTATTATCAAAGCTTAGATGCAACAAAACAATTACGGCTGTTGAAGTGCCTTAATTCTGGCCTTGAAAACCCAACGAGTGAAGTGGGGTGTTATGCAAACCTCCCTACTGATTATGATGAACTCAAACCATTTTTTGAGGCCGTCTTATCACGCTATCACAGGGTGCCGATAGGAACAAAACATATCAATAATTGGTCGTTGGATAGCATTGAAGGATTGCCTGGTAACGGCAAACTAGATTTAACTGAGCTTGGCCTACCTGCCCTTTCAATGCGCGTCCGTGTTGGCCGCAATTTAGCGAACTACCCGCTCCCCGCATCAATGAATTTGGAGCAACGGGTGGAGCTGGAAAACAATATGATCGAGGCGTTTCAACAATTAATCGATCACCCAAAATATGGCGGAGGGTATTTTTCACTCACCCCAGGGAGTAAGAATTTTATCAATGACAATCAATATCACGCCCTTATCAAGGAACACATCATGTTCAAGAACATGGATGAGGACAGCTATCTTACAGCAGCTGGAATTGCGGCTGATTGGCCTCATGGCCGCGGCTGTTATATTTCAAAAGATCGAGGCTTTATTATTTGGGTTGGGGAAGAAGATCATCTGCGCATCATGTGCATGGAAAAAGGAAGTGTTCTCAATACGGTATTCGATCGATTGAAAAATGCTCTCGATGTCATCAACAACATTGAAGGACTGACATTTGCTACCTCAAAAGATTTTGGGATTGTTACCTCGTGCCCGACAAATCTTGGTACGGCTATGCGTGCTTCAATTCATATTCCATTACCAAATTTAACGGCTGGCGGCAGCGATGCGCGTGCCAAACAAATAGCCCGCCCCTTAGGTTTATCGGTTCGTGGAATTGGCGGTGAACATACCCCTGTTGGTGACGATGGCACCGTCGATATATCTCCCAGCGCACGGTTCTGCATTACCGAAGGAGAAATCCTTGCATCGCTCTATCAAGGTATTGCCTTGTTAAAGGCCGAAGAGGATCAACTTACTTCATCTTGATGAGTTGGGGTTTCCAAGTCTCAAGTAATATCATCGCCATCACTAACAGAGCCGGCATAAAAGTGCGGTCATCAGGCAAAGGAAAGATCACAAACTTACCGGCGATATACAAAATCATCGCACATAAAAGCAGCGTTTTACGATGGTCTGTTTTGATCCCAGCCCTCTGTAACATCGCCCACCCAAATAGGAGAAGGCAAACAACAACTGGCCAATTATTATCCTTTAAAGATACCATCGCCCCACGGGCTATTCCCTTAAGATAAAGCAGAACAGAAAAATCGGGGTTAAAACCGATCATGGTGTTTTGAATTTCGACACAGGAAAAGTAAAAATGAGTCCACCAGCCTGGATGGTTCGTACCTGAGGTTATCCATAGATATGAAATAACTGCCGCAAGAAAACCCACCAGAGCTGGCAATTTTCGCTGGTTAAACAGCAACACAGCTAGCAAAAGCGCAAACAGGAACACAATCGTATCGGGCCTTATGAGGAAAGCAACGTAGAACAAACCAATGGAAAGCCAATCATGGCCTCGAAGGAAGCGCTCGCTACCAATCAAGATGAATACAGTAACGAGCAAATCAGGAGTAACGGTACGCCCCATATAAAAATACCCACATAAAAGCAAAATGGCTGCAACAATTGGAGCAGCTTGAGAGAACCCTTGCTGCTTCATCCAGAACCAACAGACAGCTCCAACAGCCAAAGACGATAGAACACTAGTCGCTATCGCCCCTTGAACGGGAGTGAGTATTTTACCTAGGAAATGAATAATCCCGATATAGCCAACCTTCACATCATACATGGGAAGCATGGAGACAAAGGCATCAGGATGTTGGTAATTGTGCAAATTGTATGGGTTCCCCGCAGTCAATTTGTAAAACTGTGCATCAGGAGCTCGTTCTTGTATCATGCCCCAAACCTGCGCATGCAGTTGCTGCGCTGAACTAGAACCATCTTGCAAGGAAGAGGCAAGGTAGGCCGCCATATCCCAATTGTATTCAGGCTTAAAAATGTTGATGAGACAAAGGCCGATCACAAACAAAGCGAACACGGCCAAACCTATTGCGTTGAGTTTGTCATTGGTTAAACGAGACAGGAAATGATGTTCGATCTCCTTGATGAGAGACGAAATGATGGATGTTTGTTGATTGATTTTATCTTGAGACGCCATGTTCTTACCATTCCCGTGAGCCACCAAAGGATGGCCAACTGTGCTAAAGATGGTAGGGGCAATCGCTTAACAATCCCTCACTAACGAGGAAAGTTGTAAAATTAGGTGTCGAGCAAGTGATGTAACGGCAATTCCGTTGTGTATTTCATCTGCTCCATGGCAAAACTGGAACTGACATTATTGATATCGATCATGCTGATAAGCTTTTGATAAAATTGATCGTAAGCTTCAATTGTTGGCACCACCACCCGTAGCATGTAATCGACGTCCCCACTCATGCGGTACATTTCCACAACTTCTGGGAAATTCTGCGCAACTTCTGAAAATCGCTTCAACCATTCACCGGAGTGCTCGGCAGTACGAATAGAAACAAATACAGTCACCCCAGCATTGATTTTGGATGGCTCAAGCAAAGTCACCCTTTTCTTGATTATACCCGCCTCCTCCAGTGTTTGAATTCGTCGCCAACACGGCGTCGTGGTCAAACCAACCTTCTTGCCAATTTCGGCAACAGGCATCGTGGCATCTTGCTGCAACAGAGTTAGTATATTTTTATCGATACGATCCATGAAAGTTCCTATGCTTTCGCTGATGGGCGCTCTTTGACCATTTGATACCAACGCATCAAATTGTCCATCCCTTCTGGAATATTCAAGCGTGAGGGTTTCATGAAATCTATGCTGATTAATCCGGTGATATCGGCGATCGTGTAATTCTCACCAGCAATAAATTCTCGATCGGCCAGTTCATCGTTCATCCAATCTAGCATTTTGATGACCCGTGGACGATTGGATTCAGCAACTTCGGCGATCTGAGGAACCTCCCACTCCTTCATGGCTGGATGGGTGTGGCGAAACACAGAAGCGATTGGCATTAGCAAGTTGAATTCCATTCTGCGCTGCCACATCTCAACCCGTGCTTTATCCAAAGCATTCACTCCCATAAGCGGCGGATCAGGATGCAATTCCTCAAAATATCGACAAATGGCAACTGTTTCGCTTAAGCCAGTACCATCATCAAGCGCAAGGACTGGCAGCCTTTGAAAGGGGTTAAGGATCGTGACAGCATCACTTTTGTGGCCAAATTTGAGCATATCAACTGGCTCCAAAGGAATTTCAATGCCCTTCTCGGCTAAAAAAATTCGCACACGCCTTGGGTTAGGCGCAGCGCCGCCATCAAACAATTTCATCCTAAACCTCCAAGCTTCAACACAGGAGCTATCTTCACCTATTTAGAAAAAATGTGCCACCACCTCTTTGCAGCTTTAGAGGGCTGGCTAAAATCGCCCCGATTTGCCCTTCGCCATTCTTGTGGAGATTCAAAGGTGCCCTGCCACACACCATGCTTAGCTTCGCGCGCTTTGCGTTCTTCCTTTCCGTAGCCCCCATAATCAACCGCCCAACCAGAGCTTACCATCTGAGCATTAATGCTACGTCCATTGACAAAACATTCTGCTAACCAGCGATCATAACGATCAATCCCGCTTGTTGAGCAGTTCACAGCAGCGCCTTGAAGCATATCCATTAAAGCCTGTTTGGATGCTCTTCCACACGCCCATCGTTGATCCCGCTTAAAACACTGTTGCGAAAGTTCAGGTGCATCTATTCCTTGGAGCCGCAATTTTTCTCCATCCATGACAATTGTGTCGCCATCAATTACCCACACTTTGCCAGTATACTCATGGGAATTATGAGCATTGAGCCAAGTTATAAGAAATACCAATACCCCAAGGAAAATTAGTGTGGGAAATAAATCCCAGATCATTGATTTACGCTTGCCTCTCGATCTTTTATTATTTCTCCAATTTGGCACCAGTTAACTCAATCTTTCTACAATATTTTTCAAACTACACCACCAAAGGTGAAGATGCGTAAATCTAACAACTTTTCCCTGTTTGTTAACCAGAAATTTTTTGTCTAAGCGCATGTTGCTTCTAGTAGCTGTGACCCATTGAGTATCATGCAAAATCAAGCCGTAAAAAACTCGGATAAAACCATCGTCAAACGACGGGTTGCCCATGAAGGCGACAAGTCACGAAAAGCTGTTCGTGATCTGAGGGCTGGCTTGGGGTCAAAAGATACCTCAGCAAGGGCAACAAAACTTCATTTTGGCGCAGATGTTTTGCTTCGGCATGCAAAAACGCAACCCAGCTCCCTAATTGCTTTTCTGATTTTTGCAGCAGCTGGTGCATATTTAGCGAAGATCACCATCTCCCCATTAGTGGCTGGTATATGGTTCGGTACTTGTCTGTTGCTTGTTGCCCTCAGTTTGTTGACTGCCTGGCGCTACCAGCGCGTTGACCGTCAAACGGCGAATTTGAAAAAATGGGAAATTGGCTTTCAGTTTCTGACATTCCTCAAAGGTCTGTGTTGGGCATCTTTATTGCTTCTTCATCCATTGTTTGAAGCAAACGGCTCCTTCTCCATACTGATTTTCACAGCAATAATGGTCATCACAGCCTTGGCTTTTGTTAGCGCTCGATATCTAAAATATGGCGTGCTGATTGCCGCACTACCGATGGTGTTCATGCTCGTCATCCGTTTGGCTCAAAACGGCACGATTGCATCAATTGGAATGGCGGGGATGATTATTGCGCTGCTGTTCTTCTTTCAATTCCTTGGGAAAGTCATTCGTGAATTTTACATTGAGTTCCTTGAATCCAAAGCAGAACGGGATCAATTGATAATGGAGTTGGAAGCCGCAAGAGCCATATCTGATGAGGCCCGTCGTCGTGCTGAGGATGCTAATCTGGCAAAATCACGGTTCCTTGCCACCATGAGTCACGAACTCCGTACACCATTGAATGCGATCTTGGGTTTCTCAGAAATCATGTCGAATGAGGTTATGGGGCCTTTGAATAATAATTATTACAAAGAATATGTTGATGATATCCATAGATCAGGCGCTCACCTGTTAAAGCTGATCAATGAAATTCTGGATCTTTCACGCGTTGAAGCGGGCCGCTACGATTTGAATGAGGAAGCAACAAGTCTCATACATGCTGCCGAAGAGTCACAACAAATGGTGAAGCTGAAAGCTGCCGAAAAAAATGTTACATTGGTGATGCAGTTGCAACATGATTTACCTCGGATTTGGGCAGATGCGCGTGCTATCCGGCAAGTTATTTTAAACCTTCTCTCCAACGCCCTGAAATTCACACCGCCGGGAGGTTCGATCTGGCTTAAGGTTGGGTGGACTGCTGGTGGTGGACAATATGTTTCTATCAAAGATACGGGGCCAGGGATTCCTGAAGATGAAATCCCCATTGTTCTGTCATCCTTTGGACAAGGTTCAATCGCAATCAAATCTGCTGAACAAGGCACCGGCTTGGGCTTGCCAATCGTTCAAGCATTGGTACACATGCATGACGGAAGCTTTGATCTGAAATCAAAACTTAGGGAGGGTACCGAGGTGATCGCTACTTTCCCCCGTAGTCGGGTACTGGAAGAAATGCCTGCGATGCCAGTGGAGGGAAAACCCAAGGCACCACACAAAGGTGGCCGAAGTTTTAAATCACAAAGGCAAAAAGTGGATGCGCCAAGTATGGCTTAGTGTTATAGTTCTCTAGCTTTTTCAATATTGGGCCAAAAACAGAATGTCATTTTTAGATAACATCCCCCTCAAATCTCTCCTGATTGGAGCCGTATTTTTGGGTCTTGCCCCGCTTTTTCCAGAGCCCCATCTGTTTGGAAAAGTCAAAATGTTGCTTGCCGGAACACTCACAAAACCCCTCGATATATTTGATCTGTTCATGCACGGCGCCTTACCAGTACTGGTGCTTATAAAACTAATAAGAATGAAGAATAAAAAAGCTTAGAAGAAACGAGAACTAAGCGCCCTCACCCTTACCGCTAACTGCAGCTTCCTCGAATGTTGCCATTCCTGTATGACAAAGGGCTGCAGCCTTGATGATCCCGGCAGCAATTGCGGCTCCCGTACCTTCACCAAGCCGCATATTCAAATCCAACAAGGCTTCTTTATTCATCGCTTTCAAAGCTCGCTGATGAGCTGGCTCGGCACTGACATGGGCAAAAATGCAATGATCTAAACTGGTTGGTTCAGCAGCATACAACACAGCGGCAGCCGCGCTGGCAACAAACCCATCAATGACTACGGGTATCCGCTGCGCACGGCCTGCCAAAATTGCCCCTGCCATGGCGGCAATCTCTCTCCCACCCAAACGACGCAGGACTTCTAGCGGATCGCGCAGATGATCTTTATGAAGTTCAATGGCGCGGGTGATCACATCTGCCTTCAAGGCGACGCCTTTAGGATCGTGCCCCGTTCCAGGCCCGACCCAATCTTTTGCCAACCCACCAAACAGGGCAAAATAAATCGCTGATGCAATTGTTGTGTTACCAATTCCCATCTCACCGATACAGAGT
>JAZGFF010000007.1:0-3171 GCA_036479095.1 Rhizobiaceae bacterium
CGTCGCAACCAAAAGGTAATCGAAGAAGCCCCTTCCCCTTTCCTCGATGAAAAAACCCGCAAAGCCATGGGCGAGCAATCAGTTGCCCTTGCCATGGCCGTCGATTACTCAAGCGCTGGAACTGTGGAATTTATCGTTGATGGGGATCAAAATTTCTATTTCCTAGAGATGAACACCCGCCTGCAAGTGGAGCACCCTGTCACTGAGCTCATTACTGGAATTGACCTCGTTGAACAGATGATCCGCGTTGCCTACGGCGAAGAACTTGCCATAAAACAAGAAGACGTGAAGCTTAATGGCTGGGCGATGGAATGCCGCCTCTATGCAGAAGACCCCTATCGCAATTTTTTACCCTCGATAGGCCGCTTAACCCGCTACCGCCCACCCGAAGAGGGCAGTAAAGATGGCATCATCGTGCGCAATGACACGGGCGTTTATGAGGGCGGCGAAATCTCGATGTACTACGATCCCATGATCGCCAAGCTGTGCACCTGGGGAAAAGACCGTGCAACCGCGATTGCAGGGATGCGAACCGCCCTTGATACATTTGAAGTTGAGGGCATCGGCCACAACCTGCCCTTTCTTTCCGCCGTCATGGACCACGAGCGGTTCTACACCGGCAATATCACCACCGCTTTCATCGAAGAAGAATACCCCGAAGGCTTTGAAGGAGCGTCAACTTCATCTGATGACAAACGCAAACTTGCAGCCCTTGCAGCTTCCATCAACATGATTGCTCAACTGCGCCGAACTCGAATTTCCGGAGCGATGGCCAATCACAAACGACGGGTTGGGAAAAACTGGGTCGTTAGCCTAACGGACAAAGACGGCAGTGAAAATTTTCCGCTAAAAATGAAAACTAAAAACGAAGGCGCTAAGATACAATTTGCTGATGGTGCAAAAATGAAAGTGCTAACCGATTGGCGTCCCGGCACCCAATTGGTAATCGCAAATATTGACGGCGAACCAATCGCCGTTAAAATCTCGAGCACGGCAGGCGGCTATCAACTTCGCTATCGCGGTGCCACCTTAGAAGCTCAAATCATGTCCCCCGTTTTGTCAGCTTTGAATGGCCTAATGATTGAAAAAACCCCTGCCGATACCTCCAAGCAACTCCTTTGCCCTATGCCCGGTTTAATCGTTTCTATCGCTGTATCGGAAGGCGACGAAGTGCATGAAGGCCAAGCCCTCGCCACGGTTGAAGCCATGAAAATGGAGAATATCCTGCGCGCTGAAAAGAAAACAAAAGTCATAAAAATCAATGCAACGGCAGGCGAAAGCCTCGCAGTTGATGAGATTATTATGGAGTTTGAGTAAAATTACTCAATACTTTTTCTATTTGAATAAAGTTGACTCCTAACCACTCCCCCTAAAATAATCAACCCTCCGAGAATTGTTAAACCACTTGGTACTTCGCTCAAGATAACCCAAGCAAATATCGGCGCAAAGGGGGCCTCTAAAATACTTAGCAGGGCAGTTTCGGCAGCAGGTAATCTCTTTGCACCTTCTCCCAAGGTGACTGCGCCGATGGTAAACACAGCACCAAACCCTGCAAGTATCATAATTTCCCAATATGAAACCTGAAAAGGAGCACCAAAAGCAAGTGCAAATGGAAGCGAAATAAGCAAGGATAAAACGGCTGGCCCCGCCGCAGGTGTATCAGGGTAGCGTTGATAAATAACCATCATAATCGCTAACGCAATTGCCATCCAAAGGGCAAGTAGATCCCCCGTTAATTCAATACCACCCAAAGACCCACTCACAATGACCAACACCCCCAAGAATGCTATCACCGCACCAAGAAGCACAGGTTTGGTGGCCTTAACGCCGAGCCAAGCCCAAGCAATCAATGCAGCAATGAGAGGCGTTACTGCATAAATCAAAGAGACATTTGCAATGCTGGTCAATTTGAAAGCGGGAATAAAAGCCACCATGCCAGAGGCCCCAACAAGAGTAACCGCCCAACCAGGTTTCCCCATGTTCGTGAATTCTCTCGTCCATCTTCCCCGACCAAGAATGTACGCGCCCATGAACAAAATACCAAAGACACTGCGCCAGAAAATTACATCCCAAGCGCCTGCGCTTACCCCCTTCGTAAATAAACCAGCCGTGGCGAATACCAAGGCCGACACCACCATCAAGCCAGTGCCTACCAATTTCTTCCGTTCTCGCATCAACAGTCAATTTTCCAGTAAATTTTAAAGAAACCTATCGCACCTGCCATCAAGTATTTGTCAGCATCAAAAAACAATCCACTATTTTGTTACTTGGCCAAAAGTGTTTGATGATCTAACCAACAGGCATGCTTCCAATCGTCAAAACCATTTTCAATCACCGCCTCTTTGCTTGGCTAGTTCTTGCAATTCCCGCCCCTGCACTCGTTGCAGATATTATATACCGCGAACGATATTACGCCGAGATTATGTATGAGAGCGGCTTATTCTCCGTACAGCTTCTGGTGCTCGCCCTCGCGCTAACACCGTTGATGAGATTCTTCAAGAAGTGGGAGAAAGTACGAATGGTTTTGCGGTGGTTGATATTACGCCGCCGCGCGATTGGCGTTGCCTCGTTTAGTTACGCGGCGTTGCATACATTTTTTTATTGCAGGGAAGTTGGCTCGCTGGAATTGATTTGGCTGGAATTGGGCGATTTACCATTGGCCGTAGGTTGGTTGGCATTTGTTATCCTCACCGTCCTCGCAGCAACATCCAATATGTTCAGTGTCTTAAAGCTTGGCAAAAACTGGAAACCAATCCAAAGGACAGCCTACTTCGCTGCTCTTTTCACGGCTCTTCACTGGTATCTAATCGGACAGTTTCTAAACGAGTTGGTGGTCTGGTTTATCCCAATTGCTTTTCTTCAATTCATCCGCATTGGCCGCAGATAAAAAGAGCTACCAGCTCTCTTCTTTCAGTGGGAATTGACGCAAATAGGTCGGATCATCGGTGCAAATTACATATAACATTCCAGGCACAGCACTGGGGCCACCTTTTTTAATTCCCGTACACTCTCCGCTTTTTAGCAAACCAAGCGCATAATGGCGAAGAGCGATAACCACATCTTTACGAACTTTAGATTTCCGCCCAGGAAGTCTTCTTAGACGTTTGTCACGTAAAGCCTTTGTGAGTTTCTTAGGCCGAGCTCCAAGCGAAATTGGGTCAACTTTCACAG
>JAZGFF010000008.1:0-2747 GCA_036479095.1 Rhizobiaceae bacterium
TGAGAATTTCAACTCGCGGGCAGAGTTGCGTAGCAACCATGAAATTTATCTTTCCGCTGAAAACAAAATTGTGACCGCAGAAAAAATACTGATCGCTGTTGGTGGGACACCCAATAATAATTCTGCCTTACAGAGGCATGAACTGGGGATTGTGTCTGATCAAGCTTTTGATCTTGCGAGCTTACCAAAAAGTATAATCATCGTCGGAGCTGGATATATTGCGGTTGAATTTGCTGGTATCTTTAATGGCCTTGGTGTCGATACCACGCTGGTGTATCGCGGCGATGAAATTTTACGTGGATTTGATAATGATTTGCGTACCCTGTTGCATGAAGAATATGAAAAGCGCGGTATAAAAATCATCACCGAACAGGTGGTCACCAAACTTGAAGCAGGTAAGGGTGGGGAAAAACTCGCCCATCTGTCTGGTGGCGAAGTGCTTGGGGTCGAACAAGTTATGTTCGCAATGGGTCGTATTCCCTTAACCCAAACACTCGGTTTGGAAACAGCAGGTGTAGAAATCTGTCCCCGTGGTTTCATCAAGGTTGATGCGTATTCTCAAACCAATGTTGATAATATCTGGGCTGTGGGGGACGTGACAAACCGTGTTCCACTCACCCCAGTCGCAATCCACGAAGCCATGTGTTTTGTGGCGACAGTATTTCGTGATGACCCACAAAAACCGGATCATGAAACAATTCCAACGGCTGTCTTTTCGCATCCTGAAATTGGGACTGTTGGTTTGAGTGAGGAAGAGGCTGGGGAGAAATTTGAAAAGCTGAATGTTTTTAAAGCAATTTTTCGTCCCATGCGGAACACCCTTGCGGGCCGTGATAGCAAAATGCTGATGAAGATAATCGTGGAAGCAGCATCTGATAAGGTGGTTGGGGTTCATGTCTTGGGTGCTGATGCTGGAGAAATGGCGCAGCTTCTGGCTATCCCGATGAAACTGGGAGCAACGAAAAAAGATTTTGATGTGACTATGGCTCTTCATCCAAGCGCAGCCGAAGAGCTAGTTACCATGTATGAACCCAGTTACACGGTGATCAATGGCAAACGACAAGGGGAAGCCTAAGGGGATCGCTAAGAAGGTTGGCACTTAGAAAGCTGACAACCTAGCCCCACTTAGGACAGCATATTTTTTAAAAGGGTGCATGCCTTATCAAAGAATAAGCATTGGCGGTGTTGATAACACAGTATTTGAACGGGATGTAGATGAATGGGATTACCAAAGGGCTGTATTTCGTAGCAGGAGTTATATCTCTGCTGCTGGGTATCATTGGGATTGCATTGCCACTCCTACCAACAACCCCATTTGTTTTGCTCTCAATTTTTTGTTTTGGAAAAAGCTCGAAGCGCTGGCATGATTGGCTGTTGGCTCACCCGCGTTTTGGGCCAATGATCTCGGCTTGGCGAGAACACGGAGCCATCTCCAACCGAGCAAAACGATTGGCCTTGATAGCAATGGCTGCTGGCTTGCTCTTAAGCTTTGTTTTGGGAATCAGGCCAATAATCATTGCACTGCAAGCGATTATATTAAGCGCTGTTGCCCTGTTTTTATTGACACGGCCTGCGCCGCCTGAAACAGAAAAATGATGGCCAAACGAGGTGAATTGAAATGAGTAACGAAGCAAACATCGCGTATTTTGGCTATGGCTCGCTCGTCAACCTCGATACATTAAGAACTCCTTATATCTCTGCCCACCGGGCGCGAATTAAAGGTTGGCGCCGTGTTTGGCTTCAACAACCAGCTGTTGCTGGTAGCCTTGCTACGATTGATGGCCTTGCGTTTTTGTCTGTCGAACCAGCACCGCAAACGAGCATTGATGGTTTAATCATCATCGATCATCAAGCCAGCCTAAAGGCGTTGGATGAGCGTGAAGAATTATATGAGAGAGTTTCATTGCCACAGGGATCGGTTTCATTTGAAGGTGCCAGCCCCGTAGGTACCAATACTCCATTATTTCTTTATCAAGCCACACATTTACGGGCGAGAAGCGACGCCAAAATATTGCGTTCCTATTTGGATGCGGTGATGTTGGGATATTTAAACCAATTTGGAGAGGAGGGGGTAATGCGCTTTATGCAAACAACAATGAACTTCGATTGTGGAATTCTTGAAGACCGAAAACAGCCACTCTATCCCCGCAGCGTTGAACTGAGTACGGGCCAGATGAAAATGTTTTCAAAATTAGCGTTGCCAAAATAACCCACAACATTCTATGACAGGATTTAGATTTGATATTGGGTGTCAAAGGATACCCTAGGAGTAAAAATAATGGCTAGCAATTGGGCCCCAAATTCATGGCGTTCTAAACCAGCGCTACAAATGCCGAACTACCCTGATCAAGCTGCGCTTGAGGCAGTTGAAGCACGCCTTGCTTCTTTTCCACCTTTGGTATTTGCGGGCGAAGCACGGGCGCTCAAGAACCAACTCGCGCGCGTTTCTCGCGGCGAAGCATTCTTGATGCAAGGTGGTGATTGCGCCGAGAGTTTTGCGGAACATGGCGCTGACAATATTCGTGATTTCTTTCGTGTGTTCCTGCAAATGGCCGTGGTGCTGACCTTCGGAGCCTCAAAGCCCATCGTAAAAGTAGGCCGTGTTGCGGGTCAATTCGCCAAACCCCGTTCAGCCGATACCGAAACCAAAGGCGATGTGACCTTGGCTTCCTACCGTGGTGATGTGGTCAACGGGATGGAATTTAGCGAAGCGGCGCGGGTGCCAGATCCCCAACGTCAAATTATGG
>JAZGFF010000009.1:0-3499 GCA_036479095.1 Rhizobiaceae bacterium
TATTCGCTCCAAGAAGAACCGTGAGGTATGTATCATACATGCCGCTTGCTTCTGGACGATAGAAGATCAAGATGGCCACTAGAATTGTCCAGGGAATGAGGTGAGGCACCGCCATGAGTTTTGAAAACCCTCGGTCATAAAGCATCACTGGGAGGTTTAGCATCATGGCGATATTTGCCAAAAATGCGATGAGCAGCCCTTTGGGTTCTGAGATAAACAGGATGCTTGCCATGTTGATTGGCATTAGTAAAAACATTACCCAAATTTGTACCCATGCGGGCAGCGCGCGGAATGATTTCCAGCAATCCATCAATATGTTGGTTTTTACTTCTTGTACTTCGGCCATTTGTTTTCCTTTCATAAATAACCAACCAGTTGGTTATTTTTTGTACGTTGTTGGCAACGAATTTTGTTTTTAGTTGTTTCGTGGAATTCCTATGAGGGGTTGAGAGATACTGCGTAAGTCATATTACATTGCGAGAATTCTTAAAGCTTGCTTTCTGCCATCAAGAATAGCCTCTGGCCTGTTCTGCAATTTCGAGGCAACAAGGCAGCTATTCATATTGGTTAAAAGCGAAAGGATAATTTCATCCCTGTCAAAACCTTCTGGTTGTTGGCTCGTTTTCCAACGGTCATCAATGATTTCACCATAGTATTTGCGATAGTTATCGAGGGCTTTGGTTACCGCCTCCCTCATTGGAGGGTGTGATACCGCCAGCTCGACGCCGAGATTTACAAACGGGCACCCGCGGCAATTCCCGTCGCGCCGAAAGACATCTAGATGTAATTGGTAGGCTTTTTCATAAATGTTAATAATACGGGATTTTGGGTCATCGGCCTCTGCAAATGTGGAGCGATAGAGGTATTCTTCTGTTTGTTCTGCCGTGCGCTTAATTGAAGCGATTGCTAACTCTTCTTTGGAACGAAAATATTGATAGACAGTGGCTTTGTTGACCTCAGCAAAACGACTTAACTCATTCATATTTACCCCATGGTAGCTTTTGCTCCAGAATAGATCAGCAGCTGCATCTAGGATTTGGGTTCTTGTATCGGTCTTACTCATAGTCAGATAATAACCGACTGGTTGGTTATTTCAAGCGAGTCTCGTTCACATGGTTGTGAGCGGTTGATAAAGGAGTAGATTGTTTTGTCTCCAATAATGGGTAATTCATTCTTCTCAATGTCATTGGTTAATTGTTGCCGCACGGATTTACTTGCCCTTCAATAGTATTGGCTAGGGAGCAGGTTATGGAGGGGGTTTTGGTCATCGGTTGGTCTGGAGCGGGGAAGTCAACTTTCTCAAAGAAGTTGGCTAACAAACTGGGCGCCCATGTGGTGGCCTTCGCAATGAAGGAAGCCAAGAACCATCCGGGAAAATCAATCCTCATCAACCTGTCAGGACGGGGCGATAAGGATATTGATTTTGTTACCGAGAAGTATGGTTTTGGTGAGTAATTGAATGATACTTGGCGGCGGGGATGCTCTTCGTCGCTACCCATTGGTTTATTTTTTAAGCGTTAATGGGGGCAGCAGTGTTGAAAATTCTGGAACTAATTCGAATGGAGCAAGTTTTGAGGGTTTTTTACTAAACAGCATCGCGTAGCCATGAACCATCGACCAGACCATTGCTTCCGTTACCTGGTCGCCTGCTTTTCCATGGTCAAATGGTTCGCAGGCATCTCGCAACACCTGGTATGAGGCTGTGGAAGCCACTTGGAATTGGTTCCAAGTGGCCTCATCAAACAGATCAGGTTCCAATTCACGCGGTTGGAACATGAATTTAAACAGGGCAAAATGGGCGCGGGAAAATTTAATGTAACCGTCACAAATTGCACCCAACCGAGCTCGTGGCGTTTGCTCTGCACTTTCCCTTGCATCGATCATATATTCGGCAAACTTGTCGTGGCCACGGGATACAATCGCCAGTTCTAAGCTGCCCAACCCAGCAAAATGATGGGCAGGGGCGGCGTGTGAAACCCCTGCAATTGCGGCACACTTTCGTAAGCTTAATGCTTCAACTCCACCTTCTTCCAACAATTGAACACCAGCGATAATTAAAGCTTCCCGTAGGTTGCCATGGTGGTGGGGCCGTTTGTTGGTCATTTGGTAAATTAACATTCCACTTGACAGTGTCAACTTCAATGTTAAACTAGACGCTGTAAAGATGAGAGAAAAATCATGACCAAGTCCCAAACACCACTCATAATTTCTGCTGTTTTGAGCGTCATTGTGGCGCTCGTTTCGTATCGCTTTCTAGCGTTGGGGTTGGATTTGGCTTTCCCGGTTATGCAAGAACACCTGTTAGAGCGCAGGTTTTGGTTTACACTTCATATTTCGGCCGCACCTTTGGCCTTGTTCGTTGGGGGCTTTCAATTTTTTCCGAAATTGCGCGCTAAACGTCGGAACCTGCATCGATGGATGGGTAGGGTATATGGGGTGGCCGTTTTGATGGGCGGAGTTGCCGGGCTTGTCTTGGCTTTTCAACCGGTCAATGGAGTTGTTTCCGGATTAGGGTTTGGTTTGCTGGCTATAATTTGGGTGTATGTGACGGCCAA
This sequence comes from Rhizobiaceae bacterium, assembly GCA_036479095.1. Lineage (GTDB taxonomy): Bacteria > Pseudomonadota > Alphaproteobacteria > Rhizobiales > Rhizobiaceae > Pseudahrensia. The sequence goes on from JAZGFF010000009.1 coordinate 2,556, forward strand.
GGCAATTTGGCTGGCACGCAAGGGGCAATTCGATGAGCACCGTAAATGGATGATCCGCTCTTTCGCCCTGACATTTGCCGGGGTTACCCTGCGATTGTACCTGGGCCTGTTCGCTCTTACCGGCATGTATTACCCGGAAGCATCGCCCTATTTGGCTTGGATGTGTTGGGTTCCCAATTTGCTTTGGGCAAATTGGTATTTGAGGCGCCGTGAACCTGCAGCAGTTTAATAGCCGCAGGTATCGTCTGCTGCTTTTGCGGCATCTCTTGTGCAACGCATTTTGCTGGAGCAGAACATACGGTCTACCTTGGAGTAGGTCATGATACCCGCTTTTACCTTGTTGCCCTTACGCTCACAACGAAGAACAATTTCTACAATTAGACCTTTATCGGTGGTCATTTCAACAAAACTGTCGCGGTCTGTGAAGCCAGGATAGAGGGTGAAATTACCGGCTTCTGCTGCGTGATAGGCAACTGATGAGAGTAGAAAGGCGGCGGCTGCAAGAATAATACGCATCGGGGCATCCTGTATTGCTTAGCCCCGTATTGTTACGAAGCCTCTGCAACAGGAGTTGCAACCCTTGTGCCAATTATCCCTGCCAATTTTGTTCCAATATGAAACAACCCCCCGATCAGCAAGTGCTTTTGCACTTATTTGCGGGTAATTATAAAACCCTTTTGTGCCAAAATGCTCAATATGCCTTTTTCACCGGGAAGGTGCAGAGCGCCAACAGCTATGAATGTTGAGCTTTTTTCCATCAGTTTAATGCTCTCAGCGGCCATTTTTATATTTCTATCATCCACCACAACACGTTGGAACTCGGCATAACCGGTGGCATCAACTTCAGTTTGAAGCCCGTTTGGCCCCATGTGGCGCACCATGGCCCAGATTGTGCCAATTCTTTCCTGCTTATAAAGCTGTATCATGGTCTCGAAAACATCATC
>JAZGFF010000010.1:0-5611 GCA_036479095.1 Rhizobiaceae bacterium
GGCGTGGTTGCTCATGCGGGTCATTGATGGCGTGGCGGATATTGTGCGCTACGGGATGTCGAGGACGAATAGACAGACTTCACTGGCAATCGTGATGTTGGCACGCCGGATGGCTAAGGCTATTGTGTTTGGCATTGCGGCGATTGCCATTCTCGACAATATGGGAATTGATGTCAGCACAGGGCTGGCCGCATTGGGTATTGGTGGATTGGCGCTTGCTTTGGGCGCTCAAAAAACGATCGAAAATTTGGTCGGGTCGATCAGTGTCGTTGCTGATAGGCCGGTTAGAGTGGGGGATTTTTGTAAGTTTGGTGAGGTCACCGGTACGGTTGAAGATATCGGCATACGTTCTACACAAGTCAGAACGCTAGATCGAACCATTGTTACCATCCCCAATGGGGCATTCTCTTCTATGCAGATTGAGAATTACACCGTGCGGGATAATTTCAAATTCCAAACAGTTCTGACAATGCGCTATGAGACTACTCCCGATCAAATCCGCTACTTATTGCTGGAAGTTAGAACTTTGCTTTATTCCCACGCGAGGGTTCTGGAAAAGCCAGCGAGAGTCCGGTTTGTCGGTCTTGGTAGCCACTCCTTAGATATCGAAATATTTTGTTATGTGAAGAGCAAAAACTACGATTCTTATCTTGAAGTAAGAGAGGATATCCTCCTACGGATTATGGATATTGTGAAAGACAGCGGAACTGATTTCGCCTTTCCATCGCAAATGCTCTACCTGGCTAAAGATGATGTATTATCGGAAGCAAAGGCGAAAACCATCAGTAAGAAAATAAGAAAACTTGCTGCCGATGGGGAGCTTTCGATTCCACGTTTCCCATCAGAAAAAATAAAAAATCTATCAGGAAAGATCGAATTCCCAGAAAAGTAAATTGAATGGTCTTCTTGCTGCCCTCTTGTTTTGTAAATAGGAATGCGGTTTGAGTTATTTACTTCTACTCCATGGCGATTCTGTTTGGAGTATCCTCTTAATATTCTGCCTTAATGAGGCTGGTTCATCTTATGTTGCTTTCAAATTATTTTCTACCAACCTTAAAAGAAGCTCCCAGAGAAGCGGAGATCATCTCGCATCAATTGATGCTTCGAGCAGGTATGATTAAACAACAATCATCAGGCATTTATTCTTGGCTCCCCCTTGGATTAAAAGTGCTTCGCAAGGTTGAGCAAATTGTGCGGGAAGAGCAAAATCGAGCCGGCGCAATTGAAATTTTAATGCCAACAATTCAAAGCGCTGATCTGTGGCGTGAAAGCGAACGCTATGATGATTACGGCAAAGAAATGCTTCGGATTACTGATCGCCATGACCGTGATATGCTGTTTGGGCCAACAAACGAAGAAATGGTAACAGACATTTTCCGCTCCTATGTGCGATCCTATAAAGACTTGCCGCTTAATCTTTATCATATCCAATGGAAATTTCGCGACGAAGTACGGCCTCGCTTTGGGGTGATGCGTGGTCGTGAATTTTTAATGAAGGATGCTTATTCCTTTGATCTTGATGAGGCCGCTTCTCGCGCTGCTTATTATCGTATGTTCGTTTCTTACTTGCGCACTTTTGATCGGTTGGGGGTGAAAGCTATCCCCATGCGTGCAGATACTGGGCCGATTGGTGGCGATCTATCACACGAATTCCTTATCCTTGCAGATACCGGGGAAAGTGAGGTGTTCTGCCATTCAGATTATATGAATCTCACGGTGCCAGATGCAGGTGTCGATTACGCCGATGAAGCAGCTATAGAAGAGATTATGAAAAGCTGGACTGCAGCCTACGCAAGAACCGATGAAATGCATGATGAGAAGTTGTGGGAAGCCGTCGCCGATGCCGATAAAATGAATGCCCGTGGCATTGAAGTTGGCCATATTTTTCACTTTGGCACCAAGTATTCTGAACCAATGGGAGCCAAGGTTACAGGCCCTGATGGCAAAGATGTACCAGTGTTTATGGGGTCCTATGGCATCGGCCCAAGTCGCGTCGTCGCGGCTTTGATTGAAGCTGGACACGATGAGAATGGCATCATTTGGCCAGCTTCCGTTGCCCCCTTCGATGTGGGAATCATCAATCTTCGCTCAGGCGATGAGGCTACAGATGCGGCCTGTTCCAATTTATACGAACGTTTAAACAACGCTGGGTTCGATCCGCTTTATGATGATACGGATAATCGGGCAGGGGGGAAGTTTGCCCTGGCTGATCTCATTGGCTTGCCATGGCAATTGATTGTCGGCCCTCGTGGTCTAAAAAGCGGTGAGATTGAATTGAAAGAGCGGGCAACAGGAAACAGAGAAAACCTGTCACAAGATGAAGCCTTCAATAAATTACTGGCTTGGCAAACAGCGATGAAGGTGCGATTTGGTGGTTAATACAACAGTCACATCCAGCGTGCCCGACTCTTCAGCAACTATTCGCGATTCACTTCCCGGAGCAACAAAACCTTTTGCAAAATTTGAGTGGATGTTGGCTCGACGCTATTTGGGAAGCCGAAGAAAAGAAACATTTATCTCCGTAATATCCGTCATTTCATTTATTGGAATTATGTTAGGAGTTATGACCTTAATTATTGTCATGGCTGTGATGAACGGTTTTCGTACTGAATTACTGGATCGTATCTTGGGCATCAATGGGCACTTGATCATCCAGCCGGTTCATTCCTCTTTCACTGATTATGATGAAGTGGCCAAACGTATTGAGAAAATACATGGTGTTACTTTGGCCTTACCACTTATTGAGGGGGAGGTTCTGGCTTCAGGTGGAAAAGGTGGGAGCGGCGCACGGGTTCGCGGAATGCGTGAGGCTGATTTAAAACGGCTCTCAGCGGTTGGCGATAAAATTATTGAAGGTACGCTGGATAATTTTGATAAGGTTGAAGGTGTCGCGATTGGCGTTAACATGGCGAACAATCTGAATTTGACCCTTGGCGACAACATCACTTTAATCACACCCGATGGTAACAAAACTGCCTTTGGCGTTTCTCCTCGCGTCAAGGCCTATCCGGTGGTGGCTATCTTTAAGATGGGTATGTCTGAATACGATAGTATATTTGTCTTCATGCCGATGGCTGAAGCGCAATTGTATTTCAATGTTGAGGGGCAAGCTACGGTCATTGAAGCCTTTATTGAAGACCCTGATCTGGTTGATGAAATTGCTCCCTTGGTTGAGGAGGGGGCAGGGCGCCCTGTCTATGTGACGAACTGGAAGCAACGGAATGTTACATTCTTCCAAGCCCTTGAGGTTGAGCGAAATGTTATGTTCCTGATATTGGCGCTCATCTTACTCGTTGCAGCTTTGAATATTATTTCTGGTCTCTTCATGCTGGTGAAGGATAAGAGCAGTGATATCGCAATTTTACGAACGATGGGTGCCACTCGTGGTTCTGTGATGCGGATATTTCTGATTACCGGTTCCAGTATTGGGGTTTTTGGAACCCTGGTTGGATTTGGATTGGGTGTATTATTTTGCAAAAACATCAACCGTATTAAAGATTTGGTGGCAAATATTAGTGGTACAAATGTTTGGGATCCAACGGTACGCTTTTTGAGTGAGATTCCAGCTCGGCTTGATATGGGGGAAACCTTGATGGTTGTCTTGATGGCTTTAGGGCTTTCATTATTGGCAACGATTTTCCCTGCTTGGCGCGCTGCTCGTCTCGATCCGGTAGAGGCTTTGCGTTATGGATAAACCAGTATTGTCGATGCGCAATATTCATCGCACCTATGGCAAAGATGAGCATGCACTAACGATTTTGCAAGGCGCTGAATTGGATATCCATCGCGGTGAGTTGGTTGCTCTTGTGGCACCCTCTGGGGCGGGTAAATCCACCTTATTACATTTAGCTGGATTGTTGGAAAAGCCGACTTCGGGTAGCTTATTCATCGGTGATGTTGAATGTGGTTCCTTAAACGATGACAAGCGAACGGCGATGCGCCGAACTGATATTGGTTTCGTCTATCAGTTTCACCATCTTCTCCCCGAATTAGATGCGCGCGAAAACATATCCTTGCCCCTGTTAGTTGCAGGGAGCGGGCGTGATCAAGCCAATGCAAGAGCCGATGAGCTTTTGACACACCTTGGTATTTCCTCGCGCTCTTCTCATCGGCCATCAGAACTTTCGGGCGGAGAACAACAAAGGGTCGCCATCGCCCGTGCAGTTGCCTGTCAGCCACGCTTACTGCTGGCTGATGAACCAACGGGTAATTTGGATCCATCAACATCAGAATTGGTTTTTGAAGCGCTAACATCACTTGTTCGCTCCACTGGACTGGCTGCCTTAATAGCAACCCATAATCATACCTTGGCCGCGCAAATGGACAAAACGGTAACCATCGAAGATGGTAAAATAGTTCCGCTCAAACTTTAACTACCTGTTTACCATAAATTAGAACATAACAAGAACATTGTTGACTGACTGAAATAAGAACATATAGTGAACATAAGCCGAATGGCTAAAACTCAAACTGTTTGGGTTTTCGTTGAAAAGGATACAACTCATGTCACATACTTTACGAAATTTAGCTTCTGCACTGTCAATGACACTTTTTCTGTTCATGATCTTAGCATGGGTCAACATTCTTACCCCTGGTTGACTTGCGGCACGCCTTTCGAGGCTCCATGATTGGATTCAGAAGCATCGGGTCTGAAAGGCCTTAACGAAGTGTCCAAGCTAGAAGAAATGAATAGGGCGTTAGCGCGCGAAATACCGCTACCGACGGGATCAAAGCCCTTTGTGCATTTGCACGTTCATTCCGCCTATTCTTTGTTGGAAGGTGCTCTACCCCTCACCAAGCTCATCGATATGGCTGTGGATGATAGCCAACCAGCATTAGCAGTGACTGATAGGAGCAACCTTTTTGGAGCCCTCGAATATTCAGAAAAAGCGATCAAACAAGGGTTGCAACCAATAATAGGTTGCACAATAGAAGTCGCGCTTGAAGAGCCAACAAACAAAACCGAAGATTCAACCTATATCCAATCAAAAGGCTCCCAAGAGGCAATGCGTGCACTGCCGATTATTGTTCTCTTGGCTAGCACAGAACTAGGCTACCAGAATCTCATGAAATTGGTGAGTGAGGCCTATCTCGAAGGGGAGCAGGGATCGCGTATCAGCGTAAGCCGTTTACAACTCGAAAAATACGGTAATGGATTGATAGCACTGAGTGGCGGGCCAACCGGGCCGTTGGATATGGCTTGCGCCCAAGGGCAAGACCAACTTTTCTTTGAGCGGTTTGAAATTTTACGATCGTTATTCGATGATCATTTTTACATCGAGCTGCAACGACATGAGGGTTATTCGCGTAAAACCGAAGATAGGCTGGTGGAGCTTGCCTATAGCTCTAATATTCCACTGGTTGCCACCAACGAAGCTTATTTTCCAAAACGTCAAGATTACAAAGCCCATGACGCGCTTATTTGCATAGCTGAGGGGCGTTATGTTCGTGAGGATGATCGGCGTAAATTAACTCCGGATCATTATTTAAAATCTCGAGATGAGATGCATGCACTGTTCAGCGATTTACCTGAGGCACTTGATAATACGATTACTATTGCGAAACGGTGTGCCTTCAAAGTTTCCACTCTTGAGCCGATCTTACCATTCTT
>JAZGFF010000011.1:0-3565 GCA_036479095.1 Rhizobiaceae bacterium
TGATGGTCATGCCAGCGGTGGTCTATTTTGTGGGAAGCTATGTACTGCCTTTGCCACCACTGTGGCTAAAAATTGCCGTTCTGCTCGCGGCTTGCCCTACGGGTATAAATGCCTATCTGTTTGCTACTTATTTCAAAATTGCCCAAGGTTTGGCGACCAATACGATTGTCTTAACCCTCATAGGTTCACTTGTGACGATTCCCTTCTGGCTCTCGCTAACAGCTTAAAAGCCAATCATTTGTTTAAGCTCTTTGGGCGATTTTCCAGAATCCCGAAGGGCGCGCAGGCTTGTGTCATCTGCTGATTTAGACAGCTTACGTCCAGTTTCATCAAGCACCAATTCATGATGGTGATAGATTGGAGCTTTCAGATTGAGCAGTGTTTGCAACAGACGGTGAAGGGAGGTCGCGTGGAACAAGTCTTGCCCCCTTACAACATGGGTAACGGCCTGTTTTTCATCATCCACCACCACGGAAATATGGTAGCTTGTTGGTGTGTCTGAACGTGCAATTACGGGGTCGCCCCAAGCTGCGGGGTTGGCATTGCAACGCCCTGTCTCGCCGTTTGGACCCTTGCCTGTTTCTTCCCAATGAAGCGGTTGCTTCATCAATTCCATAGCTGCCGACATATTGAGTCTAAGGGAATGCTGAGGAAATTCTGTTGTCTTTGTTCGGCGTTGTTTGTCGTTCCAATTGCGCTCATCGCCTGGGTAATGGGGTGAACCATCGGGATCGTGAAGCCAATTTTTCTTATCAGCAACGGTAGCGCGAATTTCACCACGGCTCATGAATGATGGATAGATAAGCCCCATAGCTTGTAGCTCATCGAGTGCTTGCCGGTAATCATCAAAATGATCTGACTGACGGCGAGGGGGCATTTCCCAACTGATACCGAGCCATTGTAAATCTTCAATCATGTTGGTTTCGAGTTGGGGAGTGCAACGTTGGCGGTCAATATCTTCAATGCGGAGTAATAATTTTCCCCTAGCTTCATGGGCCATGTGCTGATTGATGAGGGCGGAATAGGCGTGACCCAAATGAAGGGCTCCATTTGGGCTGGGGGCAAAGCGGAAAACGGGTGGTGTATTATAACGCATTTAGCCAGACTACGCCTTATGGCAACAAACCAAAACCAATTGTTTATTCAACACATAAGAAATAATGCAGATTTGAGTAAAGGGCTTGCTGGATTGCGCAAGCTCGATCCATCCCTCGGGATTATCATTGATAGCTTACGAGAAGTTCCCTTACGGCTTCGACCACCGGGGTTTGAGGGGTTGGCAGAAATAATCACGGCTCAACAGGTATCCAAGGCCAGCGCAACGGTAATATTTGGGAGATTATTAAATCTCATCACTCCACTGACTGCAGAGCAATTCTTACATGCAGGTGAAGCGCCGTTAATTGAGGCGGGCTTGTCGAGAGCCAAACAAACAACTCTCACGGGACTGGCGCAGGCTGTGGTAAATGGTGAGTTTGATCTTGAACAACTCACTTTGCTTCCCATTCATGAAGCGATGGATAAATTGACTTCGCTAAAAGGAATTGGGCCGTGGACGGCAGAGGTGTTCTTATTGTTCTGTGCGGGCCATGCCGATATATTCCCAGCAGGCGATGTGGCGCTTCAACATGCGGCGGGAGATGTTTGCGGATTGACCGAAAAACCTGACGGTAAGACCACTCGCCAATTAGCTGAGCGATGGGCTCCATTACGCGGGGTCGCGGCGCGGGTGCTATATGCCCACTATTCAGCACATCGTAAGATAGACACTATTCCTGTTTAATTATTGAACTGTGGTCATGGGTTGGAGAGGGTTCCCAAAAGCATCACTCTCATTCTACACTTATATCAACGCTTCTTTGGTCTTGTGACGTTAGGGAGAATATTGTGACGATTGCCGTCAATCTGGAACTACATCCAGCGCTTATCTTAAATGCGGATTACCGTCCGTTGTCCTATTATCCGCTATCGTTATGGTCATGGCAGGATGCCATTAAGGCTGTTTTTCTCGAGCGGGTAAATATTGTCTCAGAATATGACGCAGCGGTTTCTTCTCCATCATTCCAAATGAAATTGCCCAGTGTGATCGCGTTGAAAAACTATATTCAACCGCAAAAATCCCCAGCATTTACGCGGTTTAATTTGTTCTTGAGGGATGGGTTTGAATGTCAATATTGTGGTGACTTAGACGAGCTAACTTTCGATCATATTGTGCCGCGCTCCTTAGGGGGGCGCACCACTTGGGAAAACATAATCACGGCCTGTTCGCCATGTAACTTGCGTAAGGGGAATAAGCTAATAAAAGACGCAGGCATGTCGCCGAGGCGAAGGCCATGGGTTCCCACGGTTCATGATTTACACAATGCGGGTCGAAGGTTTCCCCCAAATCACCTGCATGAAAGTTGGATGGATTATCTCTATTGGGATGCACCGCTCGAGCCTTAGGAGGCATTCCCATTTGCGGCTCTTTTGATTAAGCCTATTGGCAATTACCCGCGAAGTAATTTCTTAACGTACGCCCGTATTCCCAACAGTCTGGTTTTAGAATGCATGGCCTTATCTAACACGGAATCTGCTTTTGGCGTGAGCGCGATCGCCATATCAGTTACGGTTATTCTATCAGTCCAAATATGGTTCATCATCCAATGATCTTGAACCGCTAAGCTATCCGCTTCAATAAAATCGTGGTGTTTAGTCAACGATTCTGTAGCCTTTACCATCAACTGCATTCCAGGAGAGTAACGACCAAGTTCTTCGTTGTAGGCCATTTTCCACGGAACTAAATGGCCGTCCCGGCCAAGCATTATCAAGGCGGCTATTATTTGTTGATTGTGTTTAAAGGTATAAATCTCACAGCCGTTTTTCATTGCTAATTCAGCAACAATTTGGCGAGAAAAGGCTGCAATTTTCTTGTGATTATAGAGTGCAGTTCCGCGTCGGCCTTTCCATCCTTTTAGCTCAAGTGTCATGAACCCCTCAAATGCATCGAGGACATCTTCTTCAAGTTTGTCCACTGAGAATTCAACGTCGCCTGCTTCTGATAATTTTCGCAATTGGCGATTTAGTTCACGAGTTCTCTTAGCTCCTAATGACGAGCGTATGTAGTCATCACAATTCTGATTTGAAAAAAGAGCTGCCCGTTGTTGTGTGGTGCTCTGTCTTGTTTTAAGACCGAGGTTCAAGGCTGCTTCTTGAAGAGATTTGAAGCTTTCGCTTGTTTGTCGCTGGTGAGTGAAATCAATAATATGTGGAAGCCCGAGGTTTGGGTCGCTGAGAAGCCGTAATAAAGTTTCGCACGCTTCGCCACTACAGTCTTTATCTATCAATGGAGTGCCAATGGGCATGTATTCATTAGAGAGAGGCTGTAAGACTTTGTATTTTGGAAAGCCCACCTTGTTGATGCGGGTCGGCATGAATAGGCGCAGGGACCGCCCACTCCCTGTTGTTTCCCAAAGGCATAGCATCCAACATCCTTGTGGAGCTAATACAGAAGTTAATCTTGGCCAAGCCGATAGAAGAACCTCACTTTCAAAGAAAATATTTTTATCCAAACTGCGTTTGGAAA
>JAZGFF010000012.1:0-7282 GCA_036479095.1 Rhizobiaceae bacterium
TTCGGAACGTCCCAAGAGGTGCCGTACATCATTTCGTTCTCAAGGAAGATAACAGGGTTCGGGTCGCGGATTGCAGCTTTGAGTAAGCCCTTGGCATCGGCGGCTCCATAGGGAGCAACAACCTTAAGGCCTGGAATGTGGCTATACCATGCGGCGTAGCATTGGCTATGTTGGGCACCCACACGAGATGCGGCTCCATTGGGACCACGAAACACCATGGGGGCACCCATTTGACCTCCAGACATATATAAGGTCTTTGCAGCTGAATTCACGATCTGGTCAATCGCTTGCATGGCAAAATTGAAGGTCATGAATTCGATAATGGGTTTTAGGCCAGCCATTGCGGCACCCACACCAATACCAGCAAAGCCGTGTTCTGTAATCGGCGTATCGATTACGCGTTTTTCGCCAAACTCATCAAGCAGGCCTTGCGTAATTTTATAGGCGCCTTGGTATTCAGCCACCTCTTCACCCATGACAAAAACGTTCTCATCCAACCGCATCTCTTCGGCCATTGCATCGCGAAGTGCTTCACGCACAGTTGTTGATACCATTTCAGTGCCTGTGGGGATATCTGGGTCTTCAGCGATTATCGACGGTTGCGTTGCTGGTTGGGCAGGTTGGGCTGGTTTGGAAGGTTGGGCAGGCAGTGTTTGCTCGAGAACCAATTCACTTTTGTCCTCAGTTTCGGTTGAGGGGGCTTGCTGCGGGTTTGCGTCTGCAATGTTTTCGCCCTCCTCCATGAGGATCGCAATCACCGAATTTACCTTTACGCCTTCCGTTCCCTCCGCGATTAGTATTTTGCCGATGATACCTTCTTCAATGGTTTCAACTTCCATTGTTGCTTTATCTGTTTCGATCTCAGCAATTACGTCGCCGCTTGAGACTTTATCTCCCTCGTTTACTAGCCATTTTGCTAGATTGCCTTCTTCCATAGTTGGTGAAAGGGCTGGCATAAGAATATCAATAGTCATTGTCTAAGCCCCCGCTTCAACAAGTATATTGGTATAAAGCTCCGAAGGATCTGGTTCAGGGCTTGCCTGTGCAAATTCAGCAGCTTCGGCAACAATAGAGCGAACCCCTTTGTCAATTGCTTTCAATTCTTCCTCTTTTGCCCACTTGTTTCCTTCAATGCGTTGCTTCACTCTTTCGATGGGGTCATGCTCTGCACGCATGCGCTGCACTTCATCTTTTGAGCGGTATTTTGCGGGATCAGACATTGAGTGACCACGATAGCGGTAGGTTTGCATATCCAAAATAATCGGCCCCTTGCCCGATCGGCACCAATCTGTAGCCAATTCACCAGCTGCCTGCACTGCCCGAACGTCCATCCCATCAACTTCGATGCCCGGAATATTGAACGAACAGCCTCGCCGGGAAAAATCAGTTAATGCTGAGGAGCGCTGAACAGATGTGCCCATCGCATAGCGATTGTTCTCAATAATATAGATCACCGGCAAATCCCATAACTTGGCCATATTAAAGCTTTCATAGACCTGCCCCTGATTAGAAGCGCCATCACCAAAATAAGTGCAGCTAACATTGCCGTTATCTTTGTATTTGTTGTGAAAGGCTAAGCCTGTGCCAAGGGAGACTTGGCCGCCAACTATACCGTGTCCACCATAGAAGTGCTTCTCCTTGGAGAACATATGCATGGAGCCACCCTTACCGCGTGAATATCCATCGGCTCTTCCTGTCAGCTCTGCCATTACTCCTTTTGGATCCATTCCGCAGGCCAACATATGGCCGTGATCGCGGTAGGATGTGATCAGTTGGTCGCCCTCGATTAATGTTGCTTGCATGCCGGTGACGACTGCTTCTTGACCTATGTAAAGATGACAAAACCCGCCGATGAAGCCCATGCCGTAGAGTTGTCCCGCTTTCTCTTCAAACCTGCGGATCATAAGCATGTTGCGATAGGCCGTTAAATCTTGCTCTTTGGCGTACTCCAAAGGCTCAGGGGTTTTAATTACGGTCTTACCCACTATTTTTCGAGGGGACTTTGGTCTGTTGGATTGGGTTCTCGCCATTCTAAACGCTCGCTTAGATATCTAATAAAAATGAGAGAAGAATCCCTTCACAGGTATTTTCTCATCTAACGAAAGAATAAACCGATTTGTGAAGAATACAATAGTTTTAAACGCACAAAATATTTGCCTAAACTATTGAAATAATTTAGCAATAACAGTATTAACTGAAATTATGTTAATTTAATATTTCTGGTTGAAAAGAACAATTTCATCAGAACGCACCATGTTCAACTGAGCACGAACATATTCATCTACCATATCTTTTTCCATGCTCCCCTCCCGTAGTAAAGCAACACGAGTTTCGAGATCCTGGCGTACAGCAGTTCGCTCAGCAAGCCTGCCTTCCAGTTTTATCGTCTGCGCTTCAATGGCCAGATGAGCACGAATTCCATATTGGCCGTTAAGGGCATGAAACCCAAAATACCCAAGAATCATGAGGCTCGCCAAAGGAGCGATAAAACGAGTTAAAGAGCGACGTCTGCGAGATCGATATGCCATGACTCAATCATGCAAGATTCGCAGTTAAGGAAGTGTTACGAAGTTTTACGCAAAATACTGCGCCCTGCGTAAACTGCTTGGCTTCCCAAATCTTCTTCAATACGGAGTAATTGATTGTATTTGGCTAATCGATCAGACCGTGACAGTGAACCCGTTTTAATTTGCCCGCAATTGGTCGCCACAGCTAGATCGGCAATGGTTGAATCTTCAGTTTCCCCGGAACGGTGGGACATGACGCTGGTGTAACCAGCTCGATGGGCAGTCTCTACTGCATCAAGTGTTTCCGAAAGGGTGCCGATCTGATTTACTTTCACAAGAATTGAATTGGCCACACCCATGGCAATCCCATCATTAAGTCTACTGGTGTTGGTGACGAATAGGTCATCACCAACCAACTGACAACGATCGCCAATCTTCTTTGTGAGGGTTTTCCAACCTTCCCAATCATCTTCCCCCATGCCGTCCTCAATGGAGAATATCGGGTATTTCCCAGCTAACTCAGCCAAATAAGCAGCCATCTCATCAGGAGAAAGTGAACGTCCCTCCCCGCGTAACTCATATTTATCTTTTTCAAAAAACTCAGTAGATGCCGTATCAAGGGCAATTGAAATTTCTTCACCAGGCTTGTACCCGGCCTTTTCAATGGATTGCATAATAAAATCGAGAGCATCAGGGGCGCTTGCAAGATTAGGCGCAAAGCCCCCCTCATCGCCAACATTAGTATTATGGCCTGCATCGTGAAGCGCCTTTTTTAAGGTATGGAAGATTTCCGCTCCCATCCTCAATGCTTCGGTAAAGGTATCGGCACCTACTGGAACAATCATGAATTCTTGGAAATCAATCGGATTGTCAGCATGTTCTCCACCATTGATGATATTCATCATGGGAACAGGCAGAACATGGGCAGAAGGGCCTCCAAGATAACGGTAAAGTGGTAACCCGGCAGCTTCGGCAGCAGCCTTAGCAGTAGCCAACGAAACACCCAAAATGGCATTTGCCCCCAAATTGGATTTGTTCGCCGTCCCGTCCAGTTCAATCATCGCTCCATCGATGGCCAATTGATCCTCAGCATCCATCCCGCATATGGCATCATAGATTGTCTCATTTACACAGCTTACGGCTTTGGTTACGCCTTTACCCATATATCGGGCTCCGCCATCCCGTAATTCAACGGCTTCATGGGCCCCCGTCGAAGCACCTGAGGGGACGGCTGCACGGCCAAAATATCCATCCTCCAACGTAACTTCCACCTCAACTGTTGGATTGCCACGGCTATCGAGAATTTCGCGTGCGTGAATATCAACGATTTGGGTCATAGCAATATACTTTCGACTCGGATGGATTAAATTAAAATTAGTCTTAGGCTAGAGCAGTGAAAATGAGAACCCGCTCATGCAATCATTCTTGCTAATTGGGTCATAATGACGGCTGCACCTTTAAGTCTCTTTTCAGCAGTTTGATAATCCCTTACTAAAACAATGGATTGATCTGGGCGGATCTTGGCCATATTTCCTTGTTCAGAAATCCAAGTGATGAGTTTAGCCGGCTCTGCAAATTCCTTGTTGCGAAATTGTACAACGACTCCCTTTGGCCCGGCGTCTAGCTTCTCAACGTTAGCTAGGCGGCATAGTGATTTTACGAATACTATTTTCAACAATTGTTCGACTTCGTTTGGCAATGGCCCGAAACGGTCAATCAGTTCTGCCCCAAAACCATCGATGGCTTCTGCAGTATCAAGTTCAGCTAAGCGGCGATAGAGGCTCATTCGCAGGGTTAAATCTGGTACATAATTTTCTGGGATCATGACGGTGGCACCAACAGTTATCTGGGGTGACCATTTCCCCGTAACATCTCCTTCACCTCCCTCCTTCAGCTCCGCAACGGCCTCCTCCAACATTTGTTGATAGAGCTCGTAACCGACTTCTCTTACATGGCCTGATTGCTCCTCACCCAAAATGTTACCAGCACCACGAATATCAAGGTCATGGCTGGCGAGTTGGAAGCCTGCACCAAGTGTATCTAGTGACTGAAGTACTTTGAGGCGGCGCTGCGCAGTTTCAGTAAGAATTTGATTGGGTGGCAAGGTCATCAGTGCATAGGCACGGGTTTTGGAGCGGCCCACCCTACCCCGCATTTGATAAAGTTGCGCAAGACCAAACATATGGGCTCGATGGACAATCATCGTGTTGGCTGTTGGAATATCCAGCCCCGATTCAATGATCGTTGTCGATAATAAAACATCGTACTGTCCATCATAAAAAGTATTCATAACGTCGTCCAATTCCCCAGGCGGCATTTGTCCATGGGCTACGGCAACTTTTAGTTCCGGGACATTTTCTTCTAACCATTCTAACCGACCCCGGATATCGGACAATCTTGGGCAAACGTAAAAGCTTTGCCCACCTCGATAACGTTCCCGCAACAAGGCTTCACGCACAACAACCCCATCAAAGGGCATAACGAAGGTTCTGACAGCCATGCGATCCACAGGCGCAGTTGTGATTAGGGATAGCTCACGAACTCCGGTGAGAGCTAATTGTAAAGTGCGAGGAATAGGGGTTGCCGTAAGGGTTAAGACATGAACATCTGAGCGCAACTCTTTCAACCGCTCTTTATGTTTTACTCCAAAATGTTGCTCCTCATCGATGATCAGCAGACCAAGTCGTTTGAAATCAACAGTATCTCCAAGCAAAGCATGGGTGCCTATGAGAATATCAACCGTACCATCCTTTGCCCCTCTCTTGGCCTCGGCTAGTTTTTTTGAACCAACAAGGCGTGAGGCTTGAGCAATTTTTATTGGAAGACCGTGAAACCGTTCTGTGAAGGTTTTATAATGTTGCCGCGAAAGCAAGGTGGTCGGAACTACCAGTGCCACTTGTTTTCCGGCCATGGCAGTCAGAAAGGCCGCACGTAAGGCTATCTCCGTTTTTCCGAACCCAACATCTCCACAAATCAAACGATCCATTGGGCGTCCAGATGCAAGATCATCGAAAACAGCTTCGATTGCGTTCATTTGATCATCCGTTTCCTCGTAGGGAAATTTCGCAGCAAACTCGTCATAAACCCCATCAGGTAAGGTGATTGGATCTGCCTTTTTCATCATCCGAGCAGCAGCAATTGCAATCAACTGCCCAGCCATCTCAAGAATACGTTTCTTGAGTTTCGCTTTGCGCGCTTGCCAATTGGCCCCACCCAATCGATCAAGCATCACTTCGGTATCGCTGTTTCCATAGCGCGATAGGAGTTCAATATTCTCTACGGGTAGAAACAGTTTATCGTCATTGTGATAATGTAGTTCCAAACAATCATGGGGCGCACCAGCAGCGTCAATGGTGATTAACCCATGGAAGCGAGCAATACCGTGGTCGACATGAACAACAACATCACCTGCCTGTAAGCTCGACACTTCAGAAAGAAAATCAGAGCCTTTCTTGGAGCCTTTGCGTCGTTTTACAAGCCGATCACCCAGCACGTCCTGCTCACCAATAATCGCAATTTCAGGATCTTCAAATCCACTTTCCAAACGAAGCACAGTTAGGCCTGTGGTACCCTGTTCTAGTGCCAAGGCCTCTTGCCAGTTATTGATCGTTTTAATATTTGTTAGGCCGTGCTCTTGTAGCACTTGTGCCAAACGATCCCTTGAGCCCTCACTCCATGAAGCGATCAGAACTTTTTTTCCATTCCCGCGTAAATCAGCAGCGTGATCGCTTAAGATTTGAAAAATATTGATATCGGCGGTAGCTCGCTCAGCAGCAAAACTTCGCCCCTGTTTTGCGTTCAGGTTTAGCACCCTTTCCCCTTGCGAAAAATCTGGGGCTTCAAATGGAGAAAGGTAAACAATGTGATTGTTTTTCAAGCCAATGGAAGCTTCATCTGGAGTGAGGTAGAGATCATTTGGGCTGATTGGTTTGTAAGGCGCGCCGCCACTATTTGGGCTTTCCGGTTCCAAACCCCGTTTTCTTGCCTGATAGTGATCTTCAATCTGGTCAGACCGTTCTTCCAGCGCTTCAGGCACTAAATGATCAATGAAAATAGTTCTGTTTTCTAAGTATTGGAATACCGTATCCATTCTTTCAAAATAGAGTGGCAACCAATGCTCAAGACCGGCATAGCGCCTTCCCTCGCTGATGGCTGAGTAAAGGGCATCTTCACGGGTGGCTGCACCGAATATTGATAAATAATTGGTTCTAAAGCGAGCAATCGTTGTCTTATCTAATGTAACTTCGCTCATTGAAGAAAGTAATATTTCTTTGAATTGCTTTATGGTTCGTTGGGTAGAAGCATCGAAACTGCGAACTGTCTCTAAGGTGTCACCAAAAAAATCAAGGCGAACCGGATTATAATCTCCAGGAGCAAAAAGATCGACAATTCCTCCACGAACTGCAAACTCACCAGCTTCCCGAACTGTAGGGGTTCTTTGAAATCCATTACTGCTTAACCAGCCAAGTAATTCTTCCATGACAACTTTTTGACCAGGTGCCAATCGCATCATTTGCGAAGCCATGTATTCGACTGGTGGCACCCTTTGCATGAGTGTATTGGGGGTAAGGGTAATCAATCGGGGTTTTGCGCCCTCGTCATTCCTAGCCAATTTGGATAAGGCAGAAATACGGGCTGCAAGTACATCACTACTGGGTGAAACGCGATCGTAGGGCAAACAATCCCAAGCGGGTATATGGAGTACATCAGCCCAGGGCGCAAAAAATGAAAAGCCTGCAGCTACTTCCTCTGCCCGTTGCCCATCACGAACGACA
>JAZGFF010000013.1:0-2154 GCA_036479095.1 Rhizobiaceae bacterium
TGGGCAGTCTCTTTCAAATGTTGGACATAAGCTGCCATATCATCGCTGTTGATATCCATGGCAATTTCAATTGCAACACGATTACACGCATCGTTCGCCGTATGCGAAAGTCTATGATTATTGCCCCAACCATTTTCATCAACGTAACTAAGAAGGGAATTACTGAGCTTATGAACTAACATTTGGCGGGTAGCTGGAAGAATATCTTGCTCTTCTAGCAAATAGGCCCGGATAAATGGCACACCACCAAGGCGTGTCGCTATGTCGTGCTTAAGACCTGGCCCCAAAACAACATTAGAGTTCTTCAACAACTGCTCAACAGCCCGTTCACCGGCACCGACAACCAATGCCCGCACAACATCACCATTAAGTTCATCACGTTTGGCAATTGCGATTTGAATGAGGGGGTCATCTTGTTTGATGGCGTGGATTAAATCTACAGAGCGCAAAAGCGGTGAATGGCTATAAATTTCAACAGCGACTTCAGTAGTATCGTGAATTAAACTCCACACCAATGCCCTCGGTGTAAGTTTGCTAACTGCTAGGGCGCCTGCCATGGCCTTGCGAACCTTGGCGCTTGGATCGTTCAAATAGAGGGTAAAAACCTGTTCGGTAGGCGATTGATCTTCTTTGACAATCACTTCATTCAGGTAAGTCTTGGCCAACTGGCCGATAGCCTCAGCCCGTTGATCTACTCCAGCAGAAACGGACCACGCCATAAAACGTTCTACAAACATAACAAAACTCCACTCAACGCAACTACGCTACAAAACAATTGGCTAAAAACTTCAACCTTCAGCGATACTAGCTAAAAATGATTAACCGATCGTTCACCATGAAAATTTGCATTTCGCTAACCATGATTTTGAGAGTTTCACTTGTGAGAGCGGCAGGAGAGGACTAACTTTATCAAACAACCAACGCGGAGATTCCCAAGTGGCCGGATTATATCTAGACGAATTCTTTGAGGGACAACTATTGGAGCATGAAGTACGAAAGACCCTAACTGAAGGGGATAACATGCTATTTTCCAATATGACCATGAACCCCCAACCCTTACATATTGATAAGGCTTTCTCCCAAGCTACCGAATGGGGGCAACCCTTGGTCAATTCAATTTTGACACTGGGACTTATCATCGGGATCTCTGTTAGTGATACAACTTTGGGAACGACAATCGGAAATTTAGGTATGAGTGAAACAACTTTCCCCAATCCAGTATTTCAAGGAGATACAATAAGAGCTGTCACGGAAGTAGCTGCAGTTCGTGCTTCAAAATCAAAACCTGATCGGGGCATCGTTGATTTTATTCACCGCGGCTATAATCAAAACAATGTGTTGATTTGCCAATGCCGTAGGCAGGCAATGATGCTCAGAAAGCCTAGCTAATGCGATCCGCTTTATTCGTTCCTGGTGATAGTGAGAAGAAATTAGCAAAAGCCCTTGATAGCGGTGCTGACGCTTTGTTCATTGATTTAGAAGATTCTGTCTCCCTTGAAAATAAAATGAATGCGCGGGCAATCACCGCAGATTTTTTATCGAACACCATCACAGAACCCAACCGCCCTCGCCTTTTTGTAAGGGTGAATGCTTTTGATACGGATTTGATCAACGATGACCTTGCTTCAATTATGGGTTCTTCACCTGATGGGGTGGTGCTGCCGAAATCTGATCATGGGAAGGATGTTACAAGGCTAGATGCCCGATTGCGCGTTTATGAAACTGAAAATGACTTGGAAGAGGGCATAACGAAAATCATCGCGATTATCACAGAGACTGCAATTGGCACGTTGAATGCCGGCACTTACCACCGTTCTAGTCGCCGCCTTGAAGGGGTGGCTTGGGGGGCGGAAGACCTATCAGCCGATATTGGCGCGCTTCGTCGCCGTAATGATGATGGCACTTATCGTGATCTGTTTCGCTATGCGAGAGTTCAGACTTTACTTGGTGCCGTTGCTGCTGGGGTCACTCCCCTTGATACGATTTACCCTGAATATAAGAATGAAAAGGGTTTGAAGAACGAATGTAAGGAGGCAATGCAGGATGGTTTTACTGGGAAAATGGCGATCCACCCAGCGCAAGTACCCATCATCAACGAGGTTTTTACACCCAGTAACAAAGAAGTTGAACGCGCTCAAACCATTGTTGACGCAT
>JAZGFF010000014.1:0-15646 GCA_036479095.1 Rhizobiaceae bacterium
TTTCATCCACACAGCACCCCAGTAACCATCGTTTGGAACCTTTTTGAGTTGTAGATCAAGGCCGATTTTCCCAGCTTCACGCTGCATAAGTAGGCAGATATCAAGCATGCCTGGTGCCACATCTGCAACACTCAATTCAGCAGAGGTGATGCCAGATTTCTTAAGGAAGAACTTGGCTTTATCCAAATCGTGTGGCCGTTGCTCTAGTTCAGAACAGTGATCCGCACCGTAGGAAGTGTTGATCGGCTGGTCGTTACCAATCGTACCTTGGTTTTTAAGAATCGACTTAACAATTTTCTCACGGCGTTGGATGTACTGCAATGCACGGACGAAATCTGGGTTATTGCCCGGTTCCGTATGTGTCATGGCGCAGATACCGAAGTAACCACCCGCTGGAACAGACCAAATACCAACACCTGGTGTTGCTTCAACTTTTTTGATGGCTTTTGGTGCAAGAGATTGCATCAAATCGATATCGCCTGACAAGAAAGCACTTGTACGAGCAACTGCATCTGTGATCGCGGTAATTTCGATCTGGTCAAGATTACCACCTTCACGCCAGTAGTTTTCGTTGCGATCACTAATGGAGCGAATGCCTGGGCTGAATTCTTTCATTGTGTAAGGACCGGTACCATTGGCCTTTTGGAAGTTCGTTGTACCGTTTTTGACGATCTTAAAGTGCGGTGTTCCAAGAATAGCTGGAAGATCCGCGTTTGGACCATTCATGATTGCTTTAACTGTGTGGCTATCAACCTTCTTCCACTCGGTAATATCTTTAACCAATGGCTTGGATTTTGATGTGGATTTTTCACCGTAGTGACGGTTCATGGAAAAGACCACATCGTCCGCAGTAAGCGGGCTGCCATCATGGAATGTAACGCCCTTGCGGATTTTGAAAGTCCACGTTTTGCCGTCTGCACTGGCGGAATACTCTTCGGCTAGTTCTGGACGCGAAGACAAATCATCGTTTGTTTGGCACAGGCCGTTATAAACAGCCCGGCCACGGGTGTAATCGATGGTTGAAGTGTTCAATGCTGGATCAAGCGTATCGGTTGGTCCGTGACCATCAGAAGCAAACTTCAGGCGTCCACCTTTTTTGGGTGTAGCAGCATAGGCTTGTTCAGCAGATGTTACAATTGAACCAGCCATTGCGATGGTAGCACCACCGGCCATGAGCCAAGTCATCAATTCACGGCGGTTAACGCCCTTGCGTACTCCGCGCTCAAGTGTATCGCGATCTGAGCCTTTCAGATTACTGATTGTTGGTAAATCATTATTCATGTGTATTCCTCCCGTAAAAACAAATTTGAGATCAATCTCAGTTTTCATCGTGGAATCAATTGAGCCGAATAGCAAACGTCTGAGCGTCGTTAATAGATGTAGATTCGACTTTAGCAGGTCGCAAATGAAGCAATAAGGAAAATACTTTCGTTTTTGTTTGTCTAATTTGTGCGATTGCCCTCTCGATAGGACTGTAAAGTAAAATATAAAATTCGCCTCATTTCCCGTTTTATTTGAACAATCAGATGGCACCCGCCAACAATTTCAAACCCACTGGTTGGTTCAATTGACCAGTTATGAAATTCGCTCGGGAAGGGGCGAGTTCGTTCTTTGGTTCGCAAGGCCCCAAGCGGCTTCGAGCGCTATGCGGTTCCTTGATGTTAAAAATATACACTATTGGGGAATATGGCGGACAGACAGGGATTCGAACCCTGGAGACGGTCACCCGCCTACACGCTTTCCAAGCGTGCGCCTTCGACCACTCGGCCACCTGTCCATCGTTTGGCTATGTCAAATAGAGGGGATGAGGTGAGTAAAAGTTCAAATCAACACCGCTCATCAGAATAAACAAACGCAGGCGGGGTATCACACAAGCAAGGCGTGTTTTCAACTGCCAATTTTGTGTTTTTAATTTCCTGATCGTAATCGAGATGAAATGTGAATATTGCCCTATTTTCAATAGCCCAATCCTGCGGTATGTTATCATCCAGGATGTATGATGCTCTGATTAGTTGGGGGTTACACAAACGCTAAGCAGTTGGAGTTTTCTTTGTTTCATTTCTTATTTCGCATTATTGGTTTGTTCGTACTAGCATTCGCTTTGGTGTTGGCGGTTTTAGATATAACCCGCAGCATTACAGCCTCAGCGCTCATATTAACCCCCCTCTCAGAAGCGTGGGCTTCGACAAATCCGCAAAGCCTACTCTCGGCGCAACAGTTCATAGAGGCATGGACCCATCCAATTGTTTGGAACCCTATTTTGTTATTCCTCTTAAAAATGCCGAGCTGGCTGGTTTTTTGGTTTATTGCTATGGTTCTGTTATGGTTTGGGCTAAAGCGGGAAACTCAGTACGGGCGTTTTGCTCGACGATAAAACCATAAAGAGGCGTTGAAATGTTCCTATTAGATCGGCTGACCAGCAAGTTGAACTTGCCCTCAAAAGCAACCGCAATGCCGGGGCGGCCCGAACCTTTTCCGACTGCAAAAAATCATTTTGTAAATGGCAGACCGATTACCGGCGATGTGGAAGGGATGGAGGAAATTTTCTTTGGCATGGGCTGTTTTTGGGGCGTCGAGCGATTGTTATGGCAACTGCCGGGGGTTTGGGTAACTGCGGTCGGATATCAATCGGGCATCACGCCCAACCCGACCTATAATGAAGTCTGTACAGGCCTAACCGGGCATAACGAGACGGTACGCGTGGTTTACGATCCCCAAAAGATCACTATTGATCAATTGCTAAAAACTTTCTGGGAAAGCCATGATCCCACACAAGGCATGCGTCAGGGAAATGATACGGGTACGCAATATCGCTCGGGTATTTATACGACAAACAATGAGCAACAACGAAAGGCCGAGGCCTCTAAGAAAGCCTATGGTAAAGCTTTAAATCAAGAAGATAAGGGAGCAATCAGTACAGAAATCTTAAAGGCTCCCATTTTCTATTTTGCCGAAGAGTACCACCAGCAGTATTTAGCTAAGAATCCTGAAGGCTATTGTAATTTGCAAGGAAGCGGCATTGCCTGCCCTGTCCCTGGTGCAAAATAGTCCCTGGTGCAAAATAATTGACCCTCGATAAATTCAATGAATATTGTGCATCTCTTCCAGCCACGCACAAGGTGGTTCAATGGGGAGGGGCTCATGTTTGGAAAATTGGCGACAAAATTTTTGCCATGGCCTCTTTATGGGGCGAATCTGGGGGCGGTTTCAAAATTGGATTTAAGGCGAGCGATATGGCTTTCATGATGTTAACAGAAGAGCCAAACATAGTGCCATCACCCTATTTAGGGCGCTACAAATGGGTGCTCCTTCAAACTGCGGATGCCCTTAATGAAAAAGACACCAAAGCCTATCTTAACGCAGCCCATGAAATTGTCAGTGCGAAACTAACCAAAGCCAAACGCAAAGAGTTAGGGATTTGAAAAGGGTTTCTATCGCGTTGGCCTAAATGTTGGCAGGGGGATGTTAGTGATCTTACCTGCGCTAGTTTTTTTATCCGAAATGATAGCTGTGGTTGCCACAGATGCAGCAGAGGCTTTGAGGGTTGGGACAAAGGCAATACCATTTGCAATTTGCAAGGTTGCAGCCAATTCGTTTTTAGGGCTAGCTGCATTCAGCACAGTGCGGCAGGCGCGTGGTAAGTTACTCATGCGAATTTGTGGTTTCGGCTTGCGCTTTTTCGCTTTTCGCTTTGGCGCACCCGGTTTACGGGGTTTCGGTTTTGGCGGGTTAAGCACCCGGTGCCAATATTTGAGTTCTGCCCCACAACCATCACTGTTCTTCGTGCGAGCCTGCGCTCGACAATTGGGAGAGCCAGGTGGGCAATGCAAGCGAATGTGCATGTGGTAATGATGCCCCCAATAGGGGCGCACTTTATAAAGCCATTTACGATTGCCTTTTTCTAGGCGGCATAGTTCTTTTTTAATAGTTGGGTGTACCAGCACCCGTTGAACATTTTTATAGCTTGCAGCAGTTTTAATGATGCCAAAATGAGCACGGGTAAATACTTTGCGGTTCAAATGGTTTTGATCGAGGTATCTCTTGCCCCGCTTGTTTTTTGCGTAGCGTAACATTGAGGTGGCGCTAAGGTTCTTACGTTCTTTACGAGAAAGGCGGCGGTTTGGCATGGGCGTGAGCCATATGTCCGCATCCAAACCAAGTTGATGGGAAGCGTGACCAGAGAGCATCGGTCCACCGCGCGGTTGAGAAATATCGCCAACGAGCAAACCATTCCAACCAACCTTACGACCATCTTGCGAAAGCTTAACCACCATTTTGATGAGATCCGGATGTCCCCATCGCCGATTGCGTTCCAATCGCATGGCTTGCCATCTGGGGCCGTTGGTTGGGATAGCAACAGCGCCCTGAACGCAGCCCTTAGAATAGAATCCATGTACGGCGGGTTTCATAACAGCCGGTAGCCGTTTTGCTCCAAATAGTTTTTTGGCAATTGGTTCTGCCTGGGCCACTCCAGTTGAGGAGAGTGCGATAAAAGAAAATATAAGGGCGAGATAGATGCGGCTTACGAACATAGTGTATCCTTACCGGCAAGAATCGAGGATAGGGTGAGTCGAGCACACCATAGGTTAAGTATTAGTTAACCTGCAAACAAGGCATAAACATCACCAAGGAATAGATCTTTTTAACCGCGCAATACGCCGCCTGTTGTCTTATTCACGTTCTCAACAACCTTGGCAGCAATGGCATCAATTTCTTCGTCAGTCAGACTCTTGTCGGATGGTTGAATAGTAACCTCAATGGCGAGGGATTTCTTGTCCTCGCCGATAGATGCACCTTCAAACACATCGAATACGCGAACATTAGAAATGAGTTTTTTATCTGCACCATTAGCGGCGCGTAGAACCAGCGCTGCTTGAACAGATTTATCCATCACGAATGCAAAGTCGCGTTTCACGGCCTGAAGGCTAGAGACAATCAACGCGCCTTTACTACGGTTGGCTTTTTTGCGTGGGGCAGGGATAGCATCAAGGAAAATCTCGAACCCACAAAGTGGGCCTGTGACATCCATCAACTCCAACGACATTGGATGAAATTCACCGAACGTCCCAATGGTAACCTTAGGCCCAAGTTTGATCGTGCCGCTGCGCCCTGGGTGATACCAATCAGCTCCTCCCGCTTCGATTTGCACTTTGCTTGGGTCCATTCCGCAGGCCGCCAGAACAGCGAATGCGTCTTCTTTGGCATCCAACCAATCAACGGGTTGAGCGTTGCCACTCCAGGCGCGGCCTGTGTTTTCTAACCGCGCAGTACCGCGACGGATTCCACTGGCGGCGCGATGTTGGTCTTGCGGTTCCATACCGTGATAAACATGGCTAACTTCAAAGATTGCAAGATCACCGGTGCCGCGATCAACATTGCGTTTCGCTGCTGCTAAAAGGCTCGGCAACAGGCTGGGGCGCATGTCGGACATATCGCTGGCAATCGGGTTGGCAAGCGCAAGTTCTGGCGCACCGCCGCCAAAGGCTTCAGCGTGGTTTTTCGGAATGAAAGAATAAAGCACAGCTTCGCTCATGCCGCGAGCGGCAAGAGAACGGCGGGTGTTGCGGGTGCGCGTTTGTCCCGTAGTCAAAATCTTTTGGCCAACAGCACTCATGGCTGGCAGGGGCTGCGGCTCAATGTTGTTGATGCCGTGAATACGCATCACCTCCTCAACCAAATCTGCCTTACCATGCACGTCAGGACGGGAACCGGGAACGCTAACGCTCAAAGTTTCGCCACTGCCCTCAACACCAAAACCAAGGCGGGTGAGAATATCGATAGTCTCCTTGGTGGAAACATCAATGGCCGTTAGGCGTTTAGTCTCGCTAACAGGAAATTCGATTACCAGATCAGGGGCTGGAACTGTGCCAGCAATGACTTTCACGCTGGCTTCACCGCCACAAAGTTCAAGCACCATCTGGGTGGCAAGGTCGAGGCCCGGCTCCATTTGTGCAGGATCAACGCCGCGCTCAAAGCGATAGCGCGCGTCTGTGATGATACCGAGTTCGCGACCAGTTCGAGCCACATTGAGAGGCTCCCAAAGGGCGGATTCAATCAACACATTGGTGGTGTTTTCATCGCAGCCAGAGTTTAAGCCACCCATGACACCAGCCAAAGATTCAATACCATTGTCGTCTGAAATAACGCAATTGTCGGCGGTGAGTTTATATTCCTTATCGTCAAGACCAGAAAATTCCTCACCGTCTTTTGCGCGGCGAACAACAAGGTTGCCGCTCACCTTGTCTGCATCAAATACATGCAGCGGACGACCGCGATCAAAGGTGATGTAATTGGTCATATCCACAAGGGCAGAAATTGGGCGCAGGCCGATGGCCTTCAACCGCATTTGCATCCATTTAGGTGATGCGCCGTTTTTGACACCCTTCACAAAACGAAGACCGAAAGCGGGGCACAAAGGCTCCCCGTCAAATTCCAGCTTCACATCAACAGGGCAAGCACCCTTGCCAGCAACGGCAACAATTGCAGGTGTTTTCACCGTGCCCAAACCAGCTGCCGCCAAGTCTTTTGCGATACCCGCAACGCCAAGCGCATCAGGGCGGTTTGGCGTAATACCAATCTCGATGATCGGATCATTTAGCCCAGCATAATCTGCATAGGGCGTGCCGATGGGCGCGTCTTCTGGCAGATCAATCACGCCATCATGGTCTTCTGAAATCTCCAGCTCGCGCTCGGAACACATCATGCCGAAGCTTTCAACCCCGCGAATATTACCAACCCCAAGGGTCACATCGATGCCGGGAACATAAGTGCCGGGGCCAGCGAAAGCGCCGATCAATCCTTTGCGGGCGTTCGGTGCGCCACATACGACCTGCAACGGTTTTCCATCTCCAACATCAACGCTCAACACCTGCAGTTTATCCGCATCAGGGTGCTTCTCGGCGCTCAATACTTTGGCGATTGTGAAGGGTTGGAAAGCAGCGCGGTCGTCCACGTCCTCCACCTCAAGCCCAATCATCGTCAATGTTTCAACGATAGTATCGAGCGTGGCATCCGTATCCAAATGGTCTTTGAGCCAAGAGAGGGTAAATTTCATTTTTCTGTCTCGTTCATTTCTGCACCAAGGTGCTTTGTTCTTTTGCACCAAGGTGCGGTGTCAGTGTTTCGTCGTCAATTTAGTTTTCTTCCCTACGACCGTCTTCCTCGAACGCGCTGGCGCGCTTCGGGGATCCAGAATGTTCAACTAATCCTCTGGGTTCCCGAAGTTTACCTGACGGTAAATTCGAGAATGACGGGATAAGGGAAGGAAGGGTGATTATTATTGCTTCTCTATTTTGCGGCCTTCTTTTTAGGTTTAATCACGCGCTTAGTTTTCAAACTCAGCTTGCGAATTTTTTTATCTCGTTTTTTACGGCGGGCGCTGAGTTCGTCAAAAATCAAGAACCCAATCTTCAACCCGTCGTCGTTTTCTTCTTCTTCGTTCAAGTCAGCTTTGATGAACGTCAGCGAAAGCTGCGAGGCAT
The DNA here is from genome assembly GCA_036479095.1 of Rhizobiaceae bacterium. Classification (GTDB taxonomy): domain Bacteria; phylum Pseudomonadota; class Alphaproteobacteria; order Rhizobiales; family Rhizobiaceae; genus Pseudahrensia. Next base: position 7,482 of record JAZGFF010000014.1, read on the forward strand.
GCATGGCTTGCGCGACGGGGTCGCCAGATTCCAAGATACCATCAAGCCGCAACACATCGCCGTCGCCCGGAACAACCGCCAGAACCCGCATCGGCCCCGCCGCAGTATAGGCAAGGATTTCCAGCTTCTCGGTCTTCTCGTCCAACTGTTCCTGTAGGGCAAAAATATGTTTTGCGACTTCTTGAGCAGCTTCCTCGGCTTGGTTGTCTGACGCCACCTTACGCCAATCTTTGACATTAGGAGCCGCCCGCACCCCAGCTCGAAACTCCGCCGCCATGTGCGAAAAGTGTCCTTGAAGGAGAGCAGCGTCGGAGAAATTGGTCATCTATGTTCTCCTTTGAAGGGAGATATATCTAGGATTGGTTCTGAGCCAGCAGTAGCCATCATCTTAACCAATAGATTTGCGTATCCTCTAGCATCGTCAATTGCGCGGTGGGTATGCACATGCTCACCAAGCCAATCTTGGGGGATGGGCATGTGCTGGCTCATGGGCTTCGAGTGGTTTAAAACTCCATGCACATAACTTGGAATATCGAGTCCAAGGGTATGAAAAATTTGACGTCCAGGAAAGGGGCCACCAAATATCCGAGTTGATGCGTATTTGTTGAGATAACAATCAACCCACGGGCCATCTAACAATAGTGGCTTTGATGCAAAACTCCGCACCCCATCGAATGTTTCAACCCAATCCGCAAACCGCCCCATGACTAACTTGGGTTCCTCGGGATTTAGGCGAGCCGCTTCCCATGCTTCGGGCTGCGTTTTCCACCATTCCATAGTTCCTGTTTCCTGAGTGTGGCCAGGAATGGTTTCCAAAACACCTTCAAACTCACCACATATTTCACCATCATCGCGAACCACAACGGTTGCGAAACTCAGCATTGAATTCTCGAAGATCGAAGGACCATCAAGCTCAATATCAGTCACGAAATAATAGGCCGGTTCGGTCATGATGAAATCCCTACGGTTTCAACATCCTCAAACACCTCAATCACATTAAAATACTGGCGGTAAATTTTCATAGTTGGTGAAAAGCAGTTTCTTCTTTTGAAGTATGCCTCATGAATATCTTGCCATTCTTTAAGATCGCGACATCCTTCATCTAAGGCAAATTGCAGATCAATTTGATCATATTGTTGTGTATCAGTTTTCCAAGTTTCGATCGCACAAGACGGAGATGTTTTTCCATTCAAAATGATTTCCACCAACCCAACTTCTGGTTTTGCCGCTGTTCCATTTTCCACGAACGCAAGTGCAACGCATGTCGCAACCTGTTTTCGGGCAATAACATCGCGTGCGCCATCGTCAGCCATTTTCGGGCTGTCACCGAAGCTAAAGCTTGGAGCGTTAGAATATTTTTTAGGCAAAACCGTCACCCGCTCAACCCCCCAAACAAGGTCGGCATATCGAGCGGTCTAAATCCGTAGTGGTTGATCCACCGTTGATCGGCTTCAAAGAACGGGCGTAAATCGGGCATGCCGTATTTTAGCATGGCGATGCGGTCGATGCCGATGCCCCATGCGAAACCTTGATAGACATCTGGGTCGAGGCCAGCGGCGCGCAGTACGTTCGGGTGAACCATGCCGCAGCCGAGGATTTCCATCCAGTCGTCACCTTCGCCAAATTTCACTTCGTTGCCAGAGCGGTCGCATTGAATATCAACCTCAAGGCTTGGTTCGGTGAACGGGAAGAACGAGGGACGAAAACGCATGTTCAGGCTTGGCACTTCAAAGAAGGTCTTGCAAAATTCCTGCAACGTCCATTTCAAATTGGCGATATTGGTTTTCTCATCAATCACCAGCCCCTCCAATTGGTGGAACATGGGAGAGTGGGTCGCGTCTGAATCTTGGCGATAGGTCTTGCCCGGAATAACAATTCTAATCGGCGGCTTTTGCGTTTCCATCGTGCGAATTTGCACTGGCGATGTATGGGTGCGCAACAGGCGACGATCGCCATTCTCGTCCGCATTGAAAAAGAACGTATCGTGCATTTCCCGTGCCGGATGGCCTTCAGGGAAGTTCAGCGCGGTGAAGTTATAATAGTCGGTTTCAATGTCTGGCCCTTCGGCAACGGTGAAACCCATATCGGCAAAAATTGCCGTAATTTCGTCCATCACTTGGCTGATCGGGTGAATGCGGCCAATCTCAAGTGGGTTCGGGCGCACGGGCAGGGTGACATCAACAGTCTCGCCAGCAAGCCGCGCTTCAATATCAGCCCGTTTCACAACATCCCGCTTAGCGGCAATCGCATCGGTGATCCGAACTTTCAATCCATTGAGCGCAGGCCCCATGACTTGCCGTTCCTCTGGCGACATTTTGCCCAGCGTCTTCATTTGCCCAGAAATCGAGCCTTTTTTGCCGAGCGCCGAAACCCGCACATTCTCCAATGCGTCTTGGTCTGCCGCCTTCTCGATTTCAGCGAGGATGCCCTCTTCGAGTTTTTCAATATCGCTCATAGTCACAAATCACTTTTCAAACAAAAGAACCCGTGTCAGCTTTACGCTGCCACGGGTTCCAAATCTATACCAAATAATGGAAACGCGGTCAGCTTTTGACGGCGGCTTCAAATGCGTTTGGTGTTGTCTTTTTCAAATACACAAGAGACTTCTTGGCAGTATCTGCAATTGCAGCAAATGCTTCTGGCTGGTTGATCGCCATGTCAGATAGGTTCTTGCGGTCCACTTCAACGCCAGCTTTTGTTAAGCCGTCGATAAGGCGGGAATAGGTGAGGCCGTGCAAACGGGCAGCAGCATTGATACGCTGTGTCCAAAGGGTACGGAAATCGCGTTTACGCGCCTTACGGTCGCGGTAAGCGTATTGTTGGGCTTTCTCAACTGCCTGTTTTGCAGTTTTAATCTGCGTACGGCGGGCGCCGTAATAGCCTTTGGCTTTTTTGAGAACTTTTTTATGTTTGGCGTGTGAGGTTACACCTCTTTTAACTCGGGCCATGATCTAACTCCTGAAAGAATGTTGTGCGGTTTATTTGCCTGCGTAAGGCATGAATTTCTTGACGACGCGGGTATCTGGTGCAGAAAGCACCATCGTACCACGAGCATTGCGCAGAAACTTATTTGACCGCTTGATCATGCCGTGTTGTTTACCAGCTTGCGCTACTTTGAGCTTGCCAGTGGCCGTTACTTTAAAGCGTTTTTTGACGCTTGATTTAGTCTTCATCTTGGGCATTTTGCTACTCCTTACACACCACGCGATATGCGAGCCCAAAGGCCAGCGGCGGTGCATTCGTTCGTTTGAAGGATGAAGCCGTCTTGTAAACAAAACCGCTTCTTGCATTTCGAACGGCCAAGGCATGCCCTGCCTGTCCGCTCCGTAAGCAGCGGTATCGTAACCCTATTGGCGAAAAAGAGCAAGCACTTTTCCAGCAAATCAAGGATAGCAACGGTTGTTGCATAATTTAGCCCCATAGGGCAGGAATCTGTGTGATTTTTACATCAAAACGGGCGTTTTTGTGTATTAACACCGTTAATCTACAGGTATTTATTTAATTGACGTTTACGGAAGAGTAAGAATTCTATATACAACATTATGAATTGTTGAATTCTATGGTGAAATAGAAACCAGCACCCATTCTATGCAAAAGAGTTCTCCTCAGCTAAATATAGAGGGGAGACGGCCTAGGCAAAAAATTATTTGCCCCATGCGCCACTTAACTGGAGGAACTAATCATGCCTACTTATCGCGCCCCTGTCGAAGACAGCCTATTCATTCTCAATGATGTGCTGCAACTTCAACGTTATAATAATCTCGATGGTTTTGCTGATGCAACGCCAGATATGTTGGAAGCTATTTTGCTTGAAGCTGGAAAGATGGCGGAAGAACTCTTGCAACCTTTGAATCAGGTTGGCGATCATGAAGGCTGCGTTCGTTTAGATGATGGTTCAGTTACAACGCCAAAAGGCTTCAAAGAAGCCTATGACCAATATTGTGAAAACGGTTGGGGCGCCTTGGCTTTTCCAGAGCAATACGGAGGACAGAACTTACCTGCAACTTTGAATACCTGCGTTGGTGAATATGTAGCCTCAGCAAATATGGCCTTCGGTATGTACCCTGGCCTCACAGCCGGAGCCGTAGCGGCTCTTCTCGAGCATGCCTCAGAAGAGCAAAAAGACGCCTATTGTTCTAAAATGCTTTCAGGTGAGTGGTCAGGGACCATGAATTTGACTGAGCCCCATTGTGGGACGGATCTTGGTATGATTCGCTCGAAAGCCGAACCGCAAAAGGATGGCTCTTACCAAATCTCAGGACAAAAAATATTTATTTCAGCAGGGGAACATGACCTAACCTCAAACATCATCCATCTTGTTCTTGCCCGCATTGAAGGGGCTCCTGAGGGAATTGGTGGTATTTCACTGTTTGTAGTTCCTAAATTTATTCTAGACGCAGACGGAAACGCGGGTGAACGCAATGGCGTCTCTTGTGGTTCTCTGGAAGAAAAAATGGGAATTCATGGTAATTCAACAGCCGTCCTAAACTATGACAATGCTACGGGCTATCTTGTTGGTACGGAACATCGTGGCATGAAAGCCATGTTTGTGATGATGAATGAGGCTCGATTGGGGGTCGGTGTCCAAGGTTTGGGGCAATCTGAAGTCGCTTACCAAAATGCCGTTGATTACGCCAAAGAGCGCGGTCAAGGCCGGGCGCTCACGGGGGTAAAATTCCCAGATAAAAAATCTGACCCGATTATTGTTCATCCTGATGTTCGACGCGTATTGATGACGATTAGAAGCTTCAACGAAGCCTCCCGTGCGCTTACCCTGTGGACATCGCTCAAAGCTGACATTCATCGCCGCTCGGAAGATGAAGCCGAAAAAGAAGACGCCCTTGATATGATGGAGTTACTTACTCCTGTGATCAAAGGTGTGATTACCGACAAGGGTTTTGACAACACGGTGATGGCGCAACAAATGTATGGTGGCCACGGTTACATCACTGAATGGGGCATGGATCAATTCGTCCGTGATGCCCGTATTGCGATGCTCTATGAAGGTGCAAACGGAATTCAAGCCCTCGACCTTGTCGGTCGTAAGCTTCCAGCAAAAAATGGCCGTGCAATTCAGGCGTATTTTAAAGAAGTCGGCAAATTTTGTTCTGCTCATAAAGACGATGAGAACATGAAAGCCTTCATCCCACCACTTTCAAAAGCGCTCAGCGATTTGCAAGCCGCGACCATGTGGATGATGCAAAATGGCATGAAAAACCCTGACAATGTGGGGGCTGCATCCACCGATTTCATGCACCTGTTTGGCCTTGTTGCCTTGGGTCATATGTGGGGATTGATGGCGGTTGCTGCAAATGAAAAACTCGAAGCTGGTGCGGACGGGCAAAAAGAATTCCTTGAGAAAAAGCTGATCACGGGTCGCTTCTTCATGGAGCGCATTATGCCTGAATCTGGTGCTCACCTTGCGCGTATTCAAACTGGTTCTGAAACCATGATGGCACTAGATGCCGAGGCGTTTTAAGTATTGATGCTGAAGCGTTCTAAGACCGTTCTAGTTTAGGAATTATCCTCGATGACACTTCCCTCCGAAGCACTTGATATCGCTCCACCGCCATGGCGGACGGGGGATGTTTCTATGCTCGAAGAGATGACTCTTCGGTTTATGGAGGAAGAAATTGCGCCCAACTATGATGCTTATGAAAAACAAGAAATGGTTGACCGCAGTGCGTGGGAAAAGGCCGGACAAGCAGGCTTGCTTTGCGCCTCGATGCCAGAAGAATATGGCGGCGCCGGCGGAACTTATGCCCATGAAGCGGTAATCGCTGAGGCCATTGGTCATGTGGGTGTTGATGGTTTTGGGCTGGCACTGCACAACTCAATTGTTGCGCCTTACATTTTGCATTACGGCTCGGAAGAACAAAAGAAAAAGTGGCTGCCAAAAATGGCCAGCGGCGAAATGATTGGCGCAATCGCCATGACTGAACCGGGGGCTGGGTCTGATTTGCAAGGGATAAAAACCACTGCAATCAAAGACGGCAATCACTATAAAATCAACGGTTCAAAAACATTCATCACCAACGGCCAACACGCCAATTTAATTGTCGTTGTGGTCAAAACCGACCCAAGCCTTGGCTCAAAGGGAACCTCACTGGTTATCCTTGAAACCGATGGGTTGGAAGGTTTTGAGCGCGGGCGTAATCTCGATAAAATTGGTTTGAAGGCCAACGATACATCCGAGTTATTCTTCAACGATGTTCGCATCCCAACGTCCAACCTGCTCGGCGTAGAAGAAGGCCGTGGGTTCTATCAGTTGATGGAAATGCTGCCGCAGGAACGGTTGTTGATTGCCAACCAAGCCATTGCGCCAATTGAACGCGCCATTGCGCTAACCATTGATTACGTCAAAGAGCGCAAGGCCTTTGGCAAGACTGTTATGGATTTTCAAAACACCCAATTTAAACTGGCGGAAATGAAAACCGAAGCCAGCGTTGCGCGGGTGTTTGTTGACCACTGTGTTGAGAAACATTTGAATGGCGGTCTCGATCCTGTTACCGCTTCAATGGCAAAATATTGGGTCACGGATTTGCAATGCAAAGTGATGGACGAGTGCGTTCAACTGTTCGGTGGCTACGGTTATATGAATGAATATCCCATCGCCCGCATGTTCCGCGATGCCCGTGTGCAACGCATTTACGGCGGTACAAATGAGATTATGAAAGTCTTGATTGCGAGGAGCTTGTGAACATTTCTGCACTCTCCCCATCAGACTTCACGAAAGACATGGCACCCCCTTCTGCCAAATGGATGGGGATGAATTTGGTTGAGCACCGTGCGGACGATAATTACACAAAAGTATCGTTCCAACCCAACGATGATATGCTAAACTTCGGCGGAGTGATTCAGGGCGGATTTCTAACTGCAATGATGGATGATGCGGTTGGGTTCAATGCCTTCATTTCGCTCAAAATGAAATACGCCCTTGCGACAATCGACTTGCACACCCACTTTTATAAAGCGGTAAACATGGGGCCTATTACAGTTGAAGCGTGGATAATCCGAGCGGGAAAATCCATCGTCTTTCTTGAGGCCAAATTATATGACTGCGACGGTGAGTTAGCCGCCGCAATGAAATCCAGCATGAAGCTGCGCGAATTCGCAGGCATGCAGTACGAAACAAAAAAACAAGTTAAGGAGAACAGCAATGGCTGACGCTTACATTTATGACCACGTGCGCACACCACGCGGAAAAGGCAAAAAAGATGGGTCGCTGCATGAGGTAACCACCAACCGTTTGGCGGCTGGAATTTTGGAAAGCCTGCGCGACCGTAACGAGCTTGATACCAAGCTAGTTGATGATGTTATTTTTGGCTGTGTTGATCCCGTTAAAGAAGCCGGTGGTGACATTACCCGTACCGCCGTATTGCAAGCCAACTATGATGAAAGCGTTGCTGGCGTTCAGTTGAACCGCTACTGCGCTTCTGGTCTTGATTCCGTAAACTTCGCCGCCGCAAAAATTATGGCTGGCGCGGATGATGTTGCCATTGGTGGCGGTGTTGAAAGCATGTCTCGAATAGGTATTGGTGCAGCGGGTAACGCTTGGCCGATGGACCCATCAGTTGCGGTTCCTGCCTACTTCGTACCCCAAGGCATTTCCGCAGATTTGATCGCCACGAAATACGGCTTTTCCCGCGATGATGTTGATGCCTATGCCGTGGAAAGCCAAAAACGCACGGCTGAGAGTTGGGAAGATGGGCGGTTCAAAAAATCTATTGCTGCCGTTAAGGACATAAACGGTTTGACCATTCTTGACCGCGATGAACACATGCGCCCAGGCACTGATATGCAGTCCCTCGCATCGCTCAATGCAGCGTTTGAAATGATGGGTGAGATGGGCGGTTTTGATTATGTCTCCGTACAAAAATACCCTGAACTCGAAAGCATCAATCACGTGCACCACGCGGGTAATTCATCCGGTATCGTTGATGGTTCTGCTGCCGTTTTGCTTGGTTCTAAGCGCGGCGGGAAATCTATGGGCTTGAAGCCACGGGCCAAAATTCGGGCGTTCACCAACATTGGTTCTGAGCCAAATATCATGCTCACGGGCCCTGTTGATGTGACCGAGAAATTGCTCAAACGGGCGAAGATGAAAATTGAAGATATTGATCTGTTCGAGTTGAACGAAGCTTTCGCTTCGGTCGTGCTGCGCT
>JAZGFF010000015.1:0-2219 GCA_036479095.1 Rhizobiaceae bacterium
AGCTTTTAAAGTTGTAGTCTTGCCCGCGCCGTTCGCGCCAAGAATAGCAACAATTCCACCCTTGGGAACATGCAGCGAAACACCTTTGAGAACCAGAATGACGTGATTATAAATCACCTCGATATTGTTCACTGTCAGGATATTATCAGCAGGTTCGGCTTGCTCGGCAATGCTCATGGGTAACTCACAATATTAGGAAAAATAACCAGCCCCGAATAAACGGGACTGGATAATGTTTTGGGATTGAATTACCGGCTTATTTGCAGGTAACTGTCTTCCATTCTGGCTTGTCAGATACATATTTAGCAGCTGCAGCTACTAGAAGCGGACGCACCAGTTCTGATGCAGGAGCAATCAAATCGGAAGTCTTTTTCCAATCTGCACCATCCCACTGTTGCAGGAAGATTGAGCCGCCACCGGCGTGATCTGCACAAGAGCCTTTAATCGGCGCAGTAAAGCCTTCCAGGCCAATTTCTTTCAAACGTGCTTCTGAAAGATCAAGCGCTTCCAGACCGTCACGCATATCAGAACCGGTGATATTGGCTTTACCAGATATTTTCTGGGCTGCGCGAATGGCTTCTGCCACGATAACTGCGTTGAACATGCCACGGTTATACAGCACATCGCCAACTTTTGTCGGGTCGTCGATTTGGCTCTTGCCCTGGCTTACAACGTGCTTGATAATGTCCTGAATAGCAGGAAAATCTGCACCCGCAGCAGCCACATTGGCCGAACGATAGCCTTTGCCTGCCTTACCAACCGGATCAAGATCAGCATGAGCACCAGACCACCAGTTACCAATGAAGTGGTCCATCGGGAAGCGAATTTTGGCAGCTTCCTTAACGGCTGTTGCGTTCATCGCGCCCCAACCCCACATGATCATCCAGTCTGGCTTTTCTTTTCGCACATTCAGCCATTGTGAAGACTGGTTCTGCATTTCTTTACCAGCAACAGGGAACTGAACAACTTCAAAACCCATTGTTTTGGCAAGGCTTTCAAGCAACGGAATTGGCTCTTTGCCGTAACCGGAAACAAGATAGATATAACCGATCTTCTTACCTTTGATGCCACCATCCTGGCTGTCGATGAACTTCAAGATTGAAGACATCTGGCTCCAGTATGTTGCCGGGTAGTTGAATGTCCATGGGAATGTCTCACCAACAGCTGCTGCTGAAAGGCCGTAACCCATTGAAAGAACCGGAATTTTGTCAACCGGAGCTTTTGGAATCAACTGCAGAGTAATGCCGGTTGAATATGGGTTATAAACAAGTGCGCCTTTGCCTTTGGTGGCTTCGTAGCACTCAACACCTTTTTGAGAGTTATAACCAGTTTCACATTCTTCAACCACAACCTTGAGGCCGCCAATACCGCCATCGCGGGCGTTCAGCATAGCCATATAATCGCTAAACCCATTGGCGATTGGCGTGCCACCACCAGCATATGGGCCGGTACGATAGCTGAGTGAAGGAACATAAAGAGTGTCCTCCGCGCTTGCCGTTGTCACTTGCATACCACTAACCATTGCAATGGCGGCAGCACCTAATACTAATTTTTTGAACATTTAAGTTCCTCCCTTGTTATTGCGAATGGCAATTGCACCATCCGTTTACCAACTGAAACCTGTACTTTTTTGGCCACCAGCCCGGTTCCCCGGCCAGTCGCCAATTCAACATGCGCCACCCTAATAGGGGAATGGCCACACGCGTAATTTTTGTTTTCCTATTGCCCACAACCGCGCCAGACCATGCGGTTCAACAATCAAGAAAAATATTATCAATGCGCCAACAATCATGAAGTTCAGATGCTCGACGGTCGCTGCATTGATGTCTAATCCAATAACGGATGGTGCTGCGCGCAATACGATGGGTAGTATCCATATGAACGCAGCACCCATAAACGCCCCAAGTAAACTACCCAGCCCCCCGAGGACGATCATGAACAAAATTAGGAATGAATGATTGACATCAAAGCTCTCGACTTCGGCAGCACCCAGCCAAAGGAAAACCATCATCGCACCGGCAACACCAGCATAAAATGAAGACACAGCAAAGGCTGAAATCTTGGCATGCAATGGTCGTACACCCATCAGCTCAGCCGCAATATCCATATCACGGATCATCATCCAGGAGCGGCCAATACGCCCGCGTATAATATTGGAAGCAATCCAGGTCATAACAACGACGATGCTCAAAACCACTAGATAACGGGTGACAGGCGTT
>JAZGFF010000016.1:0-13108 GCA_036479095.1 Rhizobiaceae bacterium
TCCATCTTTCTTAAAAGATTAAAGTGTTGCGTCGATCAGTTGAAACCAACGCTCAATGCAGTCATTCAGCAAAATAAAATGGACAGAACTAGAAAGAACCGTTCCCAACTCACCTCTTATCATTCTCGCGACAGCGGGAATCAATTTTTACTCTTGCGGGAAGATATCATGGAGTGATTGTTGCGGGGGGCGAGGATGACAAAGTTAGGGTTTTGAGAAAAGCCTACCCCGCTAAGTGAGCAAACCGTTTTACCACCTGCTCATAAACACCGCGTTTGAACTCGACGATTAACTCGGGGAGGCGGTGCATATCTTCCCAGCGCCAGTTGTCGAATTCGGCTTTGTGGCCATCGGGTGGTGGGTTGATTTGGATTTCAGACTCGTCCCCCTCAAAGCGATAGGCGAACCATTTTTGTTTTTGGCCTCTATGTTTCTCACTTATTTTTTTCGTGAGTTCGGCTGGAAAGTCGTAATAGATCCAGTCATCGGTTGAATCCAGTAGGGTGACAGATTTCATTCCGGTTTCTTCATATAACTCGCGCAATGATGCAATATGAGCGTCTTCCCCCTCGTCGATGCCGCCTTGGGGCATTTGCCAAAGATTGTTTGCGTTTTCGTATTCTGTGCCAATCGTGTTGGCGCGGTTGCCTGTCCAGACTTTACCTTCGGTATTTAAAACCATGATGCCAACATTAGGGCGATAGGGGAGGTTGCTCATAATAGGGCTTTAAGGGCTGTAATCTTTGATCAGATTGCTCGCGGGAACAATGAGAATACCGCGTTTTTGTGCTTCTTCAACCCAAGCTGCAATAATTGCCACGGTTTGGGGAAATGCGGTTGCGGTACCAAGGGCAAAACCTTTTTGGCGCGCTAGGGCTTCCAGATTTCGCAGGCTTGCACGAATTTTTGCTTCTTCGCGAACAGCATCAATCACAACAGAACCTTTGATATGGGGGAGTGAGATATCTTTGGCGATATTGATAATCTGGCTGGCGCGCACAGAACCATCATCAATATAGCCAAGGCCACGGTTTCTAATCTCTTTTAATAATGGCCGCATCGTGCCGGATTTATTACTCATTCCAGCGCCAAGATAATTCATGACTAGGGGATAATTGGTCATTCTTGCTAACGACCACCGCAGGTTTTTGAGGTTTTCACCCCTTGGAACTTTGCTGTTTAAGGTGCGGGGGCCAGGGTCGATTGTTGGATATCCTAAGGGCTCCATTGGGAGTTGTAATATCACTTCATGGCCCTGTTTGCGTGCCTTTTGCATCCACCTTTGTAAGGAATTTCCAAAGGGCGAGAAGCCGAGTGTTATGTTGCTCGGTAAATCTTCGATTGCTTGCTGGGTTCCAGTTTGGCTAAGGCCTAAGCCACCAATTACTAGGGCAACTCTGTTGGCGCCGATCATGCCGCTGGAGCGGGAATAGGCATCAAGGGGCCTGACGTTGCCACTGGAAACTTTTGGCAGCGGGCCAAATTCAGATTTTTCAATAAGATCAGGAACTGGCAACCAATCCGATGCAGATTTTTTTGCAAGTTTTTTCGGAACAAACGCTGGCTTTACTGGCTGTTTTTTTGGTTGGGGGTCAATTACCTCAGCCGGTTCAAGCGGTGAAAGTGGCTTCATTTTTGAATAGTCGATTTCACCATTTTCATCGAGGGGTAATGCTTCAGATTCAGATGCATCTGATTTTTTTGTAGCTTGTTTGTTTGGTTTTTGTTTGCTCTCAACCGTGACCGTCTCATTGAGTGCCACGATCGTTTTAGTCGCCTGGCGGGCATCGATGAAGACGTAAGCAGCCAAGGAAGTCAGGCAAACAGCCGCTGCTCCCATGGCTGGCTTTATCCAAGGGCGGTTGGGTTCTTCATCGTTTGAGAGCCCCAGTGGTTTATGAAGATCATCCATTTGCTTGTCTCCCCTTTGTGATGGGTGCCCTGCCAAGCTTTATTGGCAAGGTAGATCACGATTACAGACGTCGATCTTTAATCCATGCGAATCACAACCGCATGGTAACGATCAGGCGCGTTTACAAGTTTTTGAAGTCCCAATGACTTTGTCTTTATTTGGTGGGAATGCTGCATCTTTCTTAGTTCCCCGCAGTAGCTCAAGAGCATAGTTCAATTGAATGTCGTCTTTTGGGTCTGGTGGTACGTAGGCAAATGAGCCTGAACCGGAATCATCCTGACTTTCTCCCGCTATTGAATTGCGCAGTTTGGATTCGCCCCTGACCTCAAGTTTACCTTGCAACTCTTTTGGCAAGGGTTGCTCGACCTTGATATCAGGATCAATACCTTTTCCTTGGATGGAGCAGCCCGATGGTGTGTAATAAAGGGCAGTGGTTAAGCGCAATGATCCATTATTACCGCCAAGGGGAATGATGGTTTGTACGGAGCCCTTACCGAAAGAGCGGGTTCCCAAAATAGTTGCACGGCGATGATCTTGCAAAGCGCCGGCGACAATTTCTGAAGCGCTGGCAGAGCCACCGTTCATCAAGACTATGACGGGCTTGCCGTGGGCTAGATCGCCTGGGGCTGCATTACGGCGTTCAACATCATCTTTTTTACGGCCCCTGGTTGAGACAATTTCGCCGCGATCGAGGAAAGCATCCGAAACACTAACCGCCTGGAAGAGTAAGCCGCCGGGATTAAGCCGCAGATCTAGAACGTAGCCCTTTAATTTGTCATCAGAGATTTTGGCCCTGATCTTTTTGATTGCATTTTTCATGCCTGAGTAGGTTTGCTCAGTAAATCCGTTCATGTCGATGTAACCAACATCATCGCCTTCGATGCGAAATTTTACAGATTTAACGGTGATGATGTCGCGGATGATTGTAATTTTAAGGGGTTTATCTGCACCTTTGCGCAGAATTGTGAGAACGATCGGGGTCTTAACGAGGCCGCGCATCTTCTCAACTGCTTGTTGAAGGGAAAGGCCTCGGACGTTAACACCATCAATTTGGCTGACTAAATCACCGGCTATAATACCGGCCTTTGAAGCTGGGGTGTCATCGATTGGCGTGATGACCTTAACCAGCTCGTTTTCCATTGTAACTTCGATACCAAGACCACCAAATTTACCACTCGTTTGCTCGCGCATAGAGGTGCTGTCTTTGGGGTCGAGATAGGAAGAGTGTGGATCAAGCGATTGTAGCATGCCATTGATGGCATGTTTGATGAGCTTTTTTTCTTCTGGCTTGCTTACATATTGAGAACGGACACGCTCAAAAATATCTCCAAAAATATCCAGTTGGCGATAGGTCTCTGGTCCTGCGGCATCAGCGCGCATTGTTAGATTGCCGATTTGATAGAGGCTAGCGGCGCCGAGAGCGCCAAGGGCAATACCTGCCATGAGGGCCGAGTGTTTACGAAGCATATTCAAAACCTTTTTTCCTTTTTAACTTACCGTCATCCATCTTTGGCTGCGAACCTTGTTGTGGTGTCAGAACTCCACCAAGGTGCCGAGTCAATGGAAGAACCACCTTTTCTGAACTCTACATACAGAATGGGGCTATTGGAACCTATATTTGCAGGAAGTGAAGTTGCTGCACGGGTTGTTCCCATGCGACCAACCGGTTCTCCTGCAAGAATGAATTGGCCGGATGATACATTTATTTGTGATAGGCCTGATAGGACGATGTGATAGCCTTCCCCTGCGTTCAAAATAAGGACTTGCCCATAGGAGCGAAAGGGGCCGGCATAAACCACCCAGGCATCTGCTGGAGTTCGTACCCTAGCATTTGGGCGGGTAGCCAAGGCGATATTGCGGTGTTTGTTCACAAAGCTCGAAGATGAGTTGTTATTTGTCTTGCTCTTTGAGCCAAAAGAATAAAGTTGGATACCGCTCACCGGAAAGTAAAGAGAATCCTTTGCGGCACTGAAGGGTATTGCTGGTTCAATGCGGGTTGTATCGCCAAGGGCAAGCTTGTTGAAATCCCCTTTTCTGAGCTGCTCTTGCGCTTCCGTTAAGCGTTTTGCAGCATTTTGTTCACGGCGTTTATCGGCTTCTTTGGCCGCTTTTGCAGCTTGTGCAGCCGAGGCAATTTGGGTTTCTAAAGACCCGATTAGTTGCTTCAAAGAGAGGGCTCTTTTTGCTAGGTCAGCAGCTTTCTTTTGTTCCAGCGCAACGTCTTTTTTTGAACGGGAGGTGAGGCTACTTTTTTCTTCAAGAAGGAGGGTAAGACGGGTTTCATCTTCAGAAAGCTCGTTGAGTTTATTGGTCAGTATCGATTTTTGCTGTTCAATTTTTTGTGTAGTTTCATTTAAGGAACGGATTTCCGCCAACAGGGTTCTGGTTTCGGCACGGATTTCAGGAATCACGGCGCCGAGTAAGATTGCACTTCGGATAGAGGAGAGGGCATCATCTGGGCGAACCAAAATTGCTGGAGGAGGTTTTAAGCCCATTCTTTGCAGTGCGGCCAATACTTCGCCCATCAATGCTCGTTTAGAGTTTAAAGATTGTCTGATCAGGGCTTGGGTTTTTGTTAGGGCGGTAAGGTTGATTTCCGCCTTTTGAATTGAAGTTTCTAATTCTTGGGCTTTTTTGGCCGCTTCAATCAGGGCACGATTGATGGCACCTATATCTTTATCAAGGCCAAGTATTTCTTGTTTTAGCGCGATGCGGCGTTGTTTCATTTGGAATATTTTTTCGTCAACCTGATCAAGCTCAAGCTGGTTTACTTGTTTCTTATTGAGCTTGTTTTTTGTGGATTGGGCGTTGGCTAAATGTGGGAATGCCAATACCGTGGCGCTTGCCAAAATGATAGCAAGAAGCTGACTGCGCGCTTTGCGAATGGTTTTGAACAATTGGGGTGTCATGATTTGATTATTTTAGCTGCTATGGGCACGTAAGGGCAAAGTGTGTGAGTCTTTTGTTAGCGAGATAATTTGGGCGGAATGAGGCGTGTTGCTAATCACGGTGGTAGGGATGGTTGGTGCGTATTGTGATTGCTCGATAGAGTTGCTCAATCACCAGAATTCGCACCAATTGATGAGGGATGGTTAGGCTGCCAAAGGAAATGATATGGTCAGCTTTTTGGCGAAGCGTTGGTGAGAGGCCATCAGGGCCGCCAATGATAAGGGCGATGTTTTGGGTGCCCGCATCAATCACCGATTGTAAAATAGCGGAAAACTCACGGCTGGTTGGCCGCTTTCCGCGTTCATCAAATGTAATCAACACGCATTTTTCTGGAAGTTTTTCTAATAGTGCACATTCTTCTTCGTTTTTCCGTACTTCAGAAGTACTGGCTCGACTTTCTGTAATTTCTACAGATTCAAGCGCTGTAATGCCTATGGCCTTACCAGTTTTGATGACACGATCTTGAAAGCGCGAGACTAGGTCCTGTTCAGAACCTTTTTTCATTCGGCCAATCGCTGCGATGAATACTCGCACGCCTATTCCAATTTATCGGCGGCAATTGCCATCCACATTTTTTCAAGGGTGTAAAAGTCGCGAACCTCTGGTCTAAAGATGTGTATTATGACATCGCCAGCATCGACTAAAACCCAATCGCAAGCAGGCATTCCTTCAATCTTCGGCGTGCCTAACCCCGCATCTTTTAAATCACGCATCAGGCGGTCTGCAACTGCGTTAACATGGCGATGCACGCGGCCATTAGCGACGACCATATAATCGGCTACTGGTGATTTTCCGGTGATATCAATGGTGATGATTTCTTCAGCCTTGGAGTCATCCAGACTGGTAAGAATGATATCCAAAAGTTCCTTAGCGCTTTTCTGGCTTTTGGCTGTTTTGGATTTCTTAGCTTGAGCGTTCAGCTTCGTAGCCTTCCGTCGAATTGTTGAATTTGAATGTCTGGAATAACAATAGGCTTGATTGAGTAAGGTTTCAACATGCTCTGTCAGCGCTTTTGCTGATTTTCTCTAATTTGTGTCGATGAAAGTAGATTTCGTGGGCCGTGCAGGAATGTCCAGGCGGGGGGGCGCATGGTGGGCAAGAGAACGGCATCGCTTTCATCAATTTTGAAGGGTCGCAGGGCCTGGGCTGCCATTGCAGAATGAAGCGCCATCGTTGAACCACGGCGATCAACGACAACTATTGGTAATAAGGCAGCGATCTCGCGCCATCTTTCCCACTTGTGAAACTGGCCTAGATTATCCGCACCCATAACCCAGACAAAATCAATCGTTGGATTACGCGAAACAATATGGCTTAAAGTATCTGCGGTATAACGGGTTGGAAGGCTAGCTTCGCACGCCGTGATCACCATTTTTGGGTTTGTTGCTATGGCTTCGCAGGCCTCGATACGATCTTGTAAGGGGGCAAGGTTTGCGTGATCTTTTAACGGGTTGCCAGGGCTGACCAGCCACCAGATTTGCGATAATTCTAATTTTCTAAGTGCTTGTTCACAGACATGAACATGACCGCGATGAGGTGGGTTGAAGGAGCCACCGAACAAGCCAATACGTTGCCCTGATTCAACATGGGGCATGCGCAAATAGGGCGTTAAGGATTTTGGATAGTTAGGGCTCATCCGCGAATTTGACCCGTGCCGCGCACCACATATTTGAAACTGGTGAGTTGCTCTACGCCCACAGGGCCACGGGCGTGCATTTTTCCAGTGGCAATGCCGATTTCTGCCCCCATGCCAAATTCACCGCCGTCGGCAAATTGGGTTGAGGCATTGTGCATTAATATGGCGCTGTCGATATCGTTCATAAAACTTTCTACTACACTAGAATCTTCTGCAACGATTGCTTCGGTGTGGCTTGAGGACCAGGTGTTGATATGATCGATGGCACCTTCGACCCCATCGACCAGCCCGGCAGTAATGATAGTGTCGAGATACTCGGTAGACCAATCTTTTTCGTTGGCTGAACTGATTTGTGGTGAGAGTTTTTGCAGTGATTCATCGCCGCGCACTTCGCAGCCTTTTGCCAATAGAGCTTCCAGTAACGGCTTTGCTAGTCTTTGACTATCGTTCTTATCGATCAATAGGGTTTCGGCAGCGCCGCAAATCCCGGGACGGCGTAGCTTTGCGTCAACAACTATATCAATGGCCATCGAAAGATCGGCAGATTTGTCGACATAGATATGCACCACCCCTTCGAGGTGAGCGAAGACTGGAACGCGGGCATCTGATTGCACCCTAGCAACCAAGCCTTTGCCACCGCGAGGTACGATTACATCGATATTCCCATTTAAGCCTTTCAACATTTCCCCAACGGCTTGGCGGTCTGTCAGGGGCACAAGTTGGATGGCAGCTTCTGGTAGGCCGGCGCTTATCAGCCCTGCCACCATACATTCGTGGATAGCGCGGGAAGAGTTAAAACTATCGCTACCGCCCCGTAAAATTACAGCATTACCAGCTTGTAGACAAAGAGCACCCGCATCTGCTGTTACATTTGGGCGGCTTTCATAAATTACGCCAATCACACCAAGCGGGGTGCGCACCCGCGAAATATCAAGGCCATTGGGTCTTTGCCAATTGGCGATGATTTGCCCTACGGGATCGGGTAAAGCCGCGATTGCCTCAAGGGACACGGCAATAGCCAGCACCCTGTCTTTGGTCAGGTTTAAACGATCAAGAAATGAAGCGGAAAGGCCGGTTTCTTTGCCGTTCTCCATATCAAGGGCGTTGGCGTTAAGAATTTTATCCAAGTCACCGCGAAGGGCAGCAGCCGCGCCGATTAGGGCCGCGCGTTTACGCTCGCTTGGGCTGGTGGCTAGAATTTGCGCGGCAGAGCGTGCCTTTTTGCCCATGGCTTGCATGATAGTCGTAATTTCAGCTTCACTATGGGTTGTTATGTCTAACATGGTTTAGCCCTTAGCATTCTTGGTGACTGGAACACCAGTTGTAAGCAATGCCATATCATCGCGGTGAATGAGCGCACTACGGCCCGCATAGCCTAAAATATCTTTCAGTTGATCCGAATGGATGCCTTTTATTTGTTGGGCTTCATCAGCATCATAGGCAATTAAACCGCGGCCAATTGTGACGCCATCGATGGTTTGAATAGTGATCGCATCACCCCGTGAAAACGAGCCGTTGATTGAAGTCACGCCTGCCGCCAACAGGCTTTTTCCTTTTTGAAGGGCGCGGGCAGCGCCTTCGTCGATAGTGATGCTACCGAAGGTTTCTAACTGCCCAGCTATCCATGTTTTACGAGCACCAGCATTTCCCCCATGGGCTTTAAAAAAAGTACAAGGCTTGCCATCAAGAATAGTGGTGACGGGATGATCTCTTTTGCCGGAAGCGATGATCATTGCGGTGCCAGCATTGGTGGCAATTTTTCCTGCTTCGATTTTTGTTACCATGCCACCAGAAGATAATTCTGAGCCAGCACTACCGGCCATGGCTTCAATTTTTGGGGTGATCTCATCCACAATATTGATGAACTCGGCCTTTGAATTTTCTTGGGGAGGTGCAGAATAAAGGCCATCTATATCTGAAAGTAAGATGAGCAGATCAGCACCCATCATTGTTGCAACACGGGCGGCCAAACGATCGTTATCCCCGTAACGAATTTCGGTTGTGGCTATTGTGTCGTTTTCGTTAATAACAGGAATTGTGCCAAGGGTGAGTAAGCGCTCAATTGTGTCCCGCGCATTGAGATAGCTGCGTCTGCCTGCACTCCCCTCGGTGTCGTTGAGGGTTAGCAGGATTTGCCCTGAAATGATATCATGTTGTGAGAGAGCCTGTGACCAAGCGCGGCCTAACTCAATTTGCCCAACGGCTGCGGCTGCCTGACTTTCGTCTAATTTTAACGGGCGGTTTGGCAGGCTGAGAACTTTACGACCAAGGGCAATTGCACCCGAGGAAACAATTAAAATTTGTTTTCCCTGGTTTTTGAGGTTTGAAATATCACTCGTTAATGAATTCAGCCAAGCTTCTTTCACACCCTTTTTTTCTTCAACCAAAAGGGCACTACCGATCTTTATTACGATGCGTTTGGAATTTTTGAAGGCGTCAAACATCTCGGCTCGCATCGAGTCCTTTTTTCTGCCAGCGGGGGTCGGGTTGTTTTGGATCTTCTTTTTCGCGCGAGCTTTCGATCTCTGCCATCATCGCCCGCAGGACATCATCTGTTCCCTCATGTGTTACGGCAGACATCAATAGGGGTGTTTTACCAGCAACTTTTTTCAATTCTTTGGTTTTTTGTTTTAAGGATTCAGGGTCTAGGATATCGACTTGGGAAAGCACAATAATTTCAACCTTTTCAGCCAGATCTTCCGCATAGGCTTCGATTTCCGTGCGTACGGTTTGATAGGCTTTTGCCACATCCTCCTCAGCAGCAGAAACCAAATGCACAAGCACTCGAGTTCGCTCGACATGGCCTAAAAAGCGATCGCCAATCCCAACCCCTTCGTGAGCGCCTTCAATCAAACCAGGAATGTCGGCGATTACCAAACCGCGCCCATCAATGCGCGCAACCCCTAGATTTGGATGCAAGGTGGTGAAGGGATAATCAGCAATTTTGGGTTTCGCCGCGCTCACTGTTGCTAAAAATGTAGATTTACCGGCATTTGGCAGGCCAATAATCCCTGCATCAGCAATGAGCTTCAGGCGCAACCAAATGGTGCGTTCATCGGCGGGCAGGCCGGGGTTGGCGTGATAGGGTGCTTGATTGGTTGAAGATTTAAAATGCATGTTGCCAAAGCCACCACTGCCGCCCCTTGCAATCAGAATTTTTTGACCTTCTTCGGTTAGATCTGCGATCAGGGTTTCGTTGTCCTCTTCGTAGATCTGTGTCCCGGTCGGAACTTTTAGGATGATGTCTGTACCATTGGCACCGTGGCGATTTCGGCCCATGCCATGGACACCGGTTTTGGCTTTATAATGTTGCTGGTATCGATAATCGATCAAGGTGTTCAGATTATTGATGGCTTCGGCCCAGACATCGCCGCCGTTGCCGCCGTTGCCGCCATCAGGGCCGCCATATTGGATATACTTCTCGCGGTGAAACGAAACACAACCCGCGCCACCGGCACCGGACTTGATATATACTTTGGCTTGGTCGAGGAATTTCATGGAAATCGTTTGTTTTTAGAGGAGATGGTTTTTTCTATTGCATATTAAGCGGGTTGGGTAGGGTGCACCCCATCCCTTTTGGTATAAAAAGAGGGAGTTGATGGGGCGCGGGGTCGTTGGTGATTAGTTTTAAGCAGCTTTGGTTTCATCGAGGGAGCCAAATAGGCGCTCAAAGGTTGATCGGGTGAGTTTCACGCGCTGGCACGAAACTTCACAGTTTCGTGTTTTGTTGAAATCCGGAGTAATCTCGGCTTGTTCAAAGCCTAATTTTTCAAGGATGCGTTGTGACCCAGGGTTATCTTCATAGGCTCCAGAAGTGATTTCATCATAACCATGCTTACGGAATACATGGGAAACCACAGCACGGGTTGCTTCGCTCATATAGCCTTTGCCCCAATGAGGTTCATCCAACCAATACCCGAGGTTAGCCGTACCTTTCGTTTTCTCCACACTGACAACACCCATAAGCTTTTGGCGGTAAATCACAAAACAGGTTTTATCCTGTTTGTCTTGCCATCTGTTAATCCAGCTTTGAGCATCTGATGTCCCATAGGGTTGAGGGGCTGCAGAAAGCATGCGAGTGACGTTGGTGTTTTGTAGTGCGCTCGTAATCGCTTCCGCATCCACATCTAATGGCGGTCTCAAGGTTAGTCTTTTTGTAACGAGGATATCCATTGGGCAGTCCTTCTTCGTTGATTGCCCTTTTTGATCACTTTTGTTTTTGCCACCCTCTGCGGCTAAGAATCAAAAAGGGGAGATGGTGTCTCATCTCCCCTTTGATAGTGTCTGTTTCATGACATCCGGGGTTTTGAGACACCGGATGAAATGTTGGTTCCGGTTATTCTGCGGCTTCCGCCATTGGCAGGACGGAAATATAAGTGCGCTTATTGGCTTTGGTTGCGAATGTGACCTTGCCTTCGATCAGTGCAAAAATGGTGTGATCCTTACCCATGCCGACATTGTTGCCTGGGTGCCATTTTGTACCGCGTTGACGGCAGATGATGTTGCCTGGAATTACAAGCTCGCCACCAAATTTCTTCATGCCAAGGCGACGCCCTGCTGAATCGCGACCGTTTCTGGATGAGCCACCGGCTTTTTTATGTGCCATGTTGTTTCTCCTTCAAGAGGTAACCCTAAGGGTTAGCCTTTTGCCTTTTCTTTAGCCTGGGCTTGCCAGTCTGTGATTTGATCCGCGCTGAACGGCATATATTCGTCGACTGTGACGATTTCTGCTTTGGTCAGTGCTGCGATTTGAGCAAATGTTGTGATACCTTGCTCGTTTAATTGCTTTTCTGCAACTGGGCCGATGCCGTTGATGTCCGTAAGCTTGTCTTTGTCGCCTTTTGGCGCTGTGAACAAAGGAGCGCCAGATGCTGGTGCTGCGGCTTTGTCTTTTTTCTCAGCTTTAGGTTCAGTCTTAGGCTCAGACTTGGGCTTATCTGCCTTCTTGGTTTCAGCTTTTGCTTTAGGCGCAGCTGCTTTTTTCGTAGCTTTCGCGCCACCGGTTAAAATTTCGCTGATTTGCAACAGCGTGTAATGTTGGCGGTGGCCGATGGTGCGGCGTGAATTTTGGCGGCGACGCTTTTTGAAAGCGATAACCTTGCGGTGGCGGCCCTGTTCGACGACTTCAGCAGTGACCATAGCACCCTCAACAAGAGGGGCGCCGATCGTTGTGCCAACCATCAGCACTTCGTTGATTTCGATCATGTCGCCGGCTTCGCCGGCTAGTTTTTCGACCTTTAATTGGTCGCCTGCGGCAACAGTATACTGTTTCCCGCCGGTTTTAATGACTGCGAACATCGTTTTTTCCTTAAGTGCTCAAGCTGTGTTTTGTCCGTAAGGACAAACACCTTTTTGCCAGTCTGGGTTGATAAAAAGCAAAGGGCGCGGTTAACCCACGCCTCAATACAGGGCGTTGTATATAGAAGTGGGGTTGGTAGTCAAGCTTTGTATAGGGTTTCTTGGCCTGTTCTTGCTGCGATTGGATAAAGTTTATTCCATATCGTGCGTTTGCTAAATTTACCAAAAACAGCTCCGTTTTCAAGCCTAGGTCAATATGCCGCAATCGGTATTTACGCTGTTGAAAATAGATACCCGAGGCACCGAACTGTAATAATTCATGCATGTTATTGTTACCACTAACAGCTTGAGATTATTAACTTACTTGTGATGATAGGAGCGGAACGCTGCCGTCAACTGCGACAAATTGTCCAATGATATCAATAAGATATAATCAAAAATATGAATATTTCTATGTAATTAATTGGCTGGACAAGATGAATTGTTGATCTAGGTGAAAAGGTATGTTGGAGCGCTATACATGCGTTTCTTCAAATCTTTATCATCGGGTCATGGAGAGAAAAATGACAACTAATAATGAAGACCAATATAACCCTGAAGCTCAAGTTCAAACCAGTGTTTCACGCAGAAATTTCCTCTCAGGCACTGCTGTTGCCGCGGGGGCTGGTTTGGTGCTTGCTGAGGCTGCACTTTCTTCTGCCCGCGCAAAAACGCCGACTGCGACCGTAATGGCCACTCCTGCAATGAGTGAAGAGCAAATTGCTGCGCTCCCGCGCGTTACGCAAGAAATGGTTGCTCCTCCATTTTTGCCAAAGCATGACCAAGTAGCCAAAGGCGGGCCTAAGGTAGTTGAAGTTCGTTTCGTGATCGAAGAAAAAATCATGGAGCTTGACGATGAGGGCGCCGAAATTTGGGCACTTACATTCAACGGCTCTGTACCTGGGCCGATGATTGTCGTTCATGTTGATGACTACGTAGAGTTGACTTTGGTCAACCCAGAATCAAATGCCATGGAACACAATATCGA
The DNA here is from genome assembly GCA_036479095.1 of Rhizobiaceae bacterium. Lineage (GTDB taxonomy): Bacteria > Pseudomonadota > Alphaproteobacteria > Rhizobiales > Rhizobiaceae > Pseudahrensia. The sequence continues at coordinate 12,823 of JAZGFF010000016.1, forward strand.
TTTTCACGCCTCCACGGGCGCGTTGGGTGGCGCTGGATTTACCCATGTTTCGCCGGGTGAAGAATGTGTGCTGCGATTTAAGGCAACGAAGGCTGGCGTTTTTGTTTATCACTGTGCACCAGGCGGTGCGATGATCCCTTACCACGTTGCCCACGGTATGAACGGCGCAATCATGGTGCTTCCAAGGGAAGGCCTGACAGGAAAAGAAGGGGAAGCAATCACCTATGACAAAGCCTTCTACATTGGCGAGCAGGATTACTACTTGAAAAAAGACGAAGACGACGAG
>JAZGFF010000017.1:0-3524 GCA_036479095.1 Rhizobiaceae bacterium
ACTTGAGCCATCAGAAAAGCCCCAATTGGCCGTGAGTGAGAACAATCAAGAGCGAATCCTTCAACGATGGACCCGCTCTAAAACCAGTCTTTGGTCTGCTGTTTCAGCGCTGAATATGCGCCCGATACGATATCGCGGGTTTTGCTTCCTTGCCAATTCTTAGGCAAATATTGGGAAGCAAGCAGCGGGTCTTTCAAGATCAAACGTCGATAGTCGTGGATCATCAATATCCGCAATACCAGCGCGTTGGATTGGAGATATTTTCGACTTGCGCGCACGTCTTCAATAATTGGTTGGTAGAGCCCAACAAAATTCGCGTACTCATCGTTCAAGTTGTCTAATGACCAAGCCTTGGAACAAAGACGCTGAACTTCTGAGTTGTCGGCTTTTAGGGGCACGAGATAATGGCTATCATTTCCAGACAACCCATTCAGCGCGGATAATTGCGTCTTGGAACCCGAAGTCAAAACGATATTGGCGGCAATCAAACCCCATCCGTTTTCAATCAGGTGTTCACGAACCTCGGCCCTGCCCGGCCCCTCAGCCATGATGAGCATTTGCAACTCACCGCAATCTGGCTGCTCATCAAACCCATAAATGAACTTTCGCGCTGTTCGGGATTGTTCTTCACCTGCTTTGCTTAAGGCATAAAGCACGTTGCGCCCGACCTTGCGCTTTTTAAGCCAGCCATCTTTTTCAAGCCGGTGAACCGCCACCCGCACTGCGCCATCGTCAATACCAATGTTCGAGGTAACTTCCAACAACGAAGTGAGTCTGACAAATTCACCATAGGGCAAAACCGCATCGCCAAATATCGTCACAATCAACGAGCCCACCCGCAACGGGGTTCTTTGACGAAAGGAGTTTAATATGGATTGCAGATGCGGATTTGACATGGGAATTGGCTAGCATGGGTGGGTGGAGATTGCTAATCAGGGCGTAAAATTGAATAATGTTACGCATTGCAATTGACCGAATGTAAAGGCCGCAATTCAGATGTACGAACCAAAAGGAAACAGCAAAGACAAGAGCGTTCAATCAGTGCATTTTCTAGAAGTGGAACCGCCAAGTCATTTGCGTGGTGTCGTCCATCGTTTTTTGGAACTCAAATCTCAAAACCCATTAACGGATGACTATCGATTTCATGCCTTGCCAGATGCTTGCACCTACATAGTCTTTGATCAACTAGATGCAAAAATTGCAGGAGTGACCAGGCTGCGAGCTTCCTCAGAAGAGCTTAATCTCGGCAATATTTTTCACTATATCAACATTCGGTTTCTGCCCGGTGTTTGGCAAGGCAACCGCGAACAGGTATCTTACGGTATGGTAGAAAATCCATATTCTGGTGACCTCCCCCTGGCTGCGTTAAATCAAGAGCTTACCGAACAAGATTTTACCGCTAAGCTAACGACTTTGACACGGTTCGTTGAAAAGCTGATTGATAGCAAACTGGTGGTAGCCAACACTGTCACCGAAAAAATATTTAAGCATCTTGATGAAATTCATTCGGTTAGTGATATGGCGGCTGTCTCAGATATATCCACACGCCAACTGCAACGGGTCCTTAAAAAAACGACTGGATTTGCTCCACACGATTTTCTTAAAGTGCTTCGCTTGCAGCAGTCCCTGAACGGGGAACCCTCCCTGTCATATGCTGACCAATCGCATTTCATACACTCCTTTCGCAAAGCAACGGGTTACACTCCAGCGAGATTTTCTCGAAAATTTGATGTCTGATATCTACAATACACATCACTCACGGCTTGGTACGAGAGTGATGTAATAGACAACAAACAGGAGCTGAATATGACAAAAATGAACGCGGTTGGGTGGTTTGATATCTATGTAAATGAGCTGGATCGGGCCGTAAAATTTTATGAAACAGTCTTAGCCACAAAACTTGAGCCAATTGGCGATCCAACTGGCGAGAACCAGATGATGAGTTTTCCGGCTGACATGAGCGCATATGGCGCCGGTGGTGCTTTGACAAAGTCACCCCATGCTTCCCCCGGGGTCGGTGGTACTATTCTATATTTTTCGGCAGAAGATTGTGCTGTTGAGCAAGCACGCGTTACAGAAGCCGGAGGCCAAGTCGTCAGACCAAAATTCTCAATTGGAGAATTTGGCTGGGTAACACTTTGCCAAGATACTGAGGGCAATATGTTTGGCATTAGCTCAATGAAGTAACTTCAGACTATCGGCTTAAGCCACGCCGAATAGTGTGGCCCAAAATAATTAGGGCGCGGGCAATTCAGTATGCTGCCCGTGTTAATTCAAAGCAGCCATTGAAAAATTCAAGAATGAAGGCCGGTAGGTCCGTATATTTGCTATCCGCCAATTTCACCCCCTACTCTTTCAACGGCCCGCGTGGCACAGCTGTAGCTATCTGTATCATATCCTAGGGGTCGGGGGTATTTTCTATCCATGCTGTGCCACTCACATCCTCACCTTCGAATGTTCCTTTTGCGGTACCCACGCCTTCGTAAACATTAAGTGGTAGGGGCTTCGTAATATGGAATTCTTGCGAGTCCATAAGGCTATTAATTGAGATTGACGCATTGAAATCCGGCAGTTCAACCAGAAGTTCCACAAAATATGTTTTGCCCGATTTGTCACTCTTCCACGCACGCTTGGGCGTTACGTGTGTTTTTACGAAATGAGTTTCGCCAGTGTGACGTTGAACAGTTGCTACACTGTCAGTGCGTTTGTTAAGCGCAGGCGTATCGACGCTGTAGTTGGAAATGCAAACGCCGTTCCCCAGTTGCATATCCTGCAGAATCCAACTCGGTGTTTTACCGTGATTCTCGAATAACCCGTACTCGTGATCCATCCACGTGACGCCTGAGATGTCCATGCTTGGATTGGAACCTATCTTGATACTGCCGCCGGCTTTGAGGCGTGTTAGTGAATAGTAATAATTATTGGTCTCTACTGTCGGCGGTTTCGGCGGATTGGTCACTCCTGTGCCCCAGACTTTCAATGGCGGACCTTGTTGTACCAAGTTAAGATCGAAGGTGATCTCAGTCTTGGTATCTGCGTCCTTCAAGGTCGCAGTAACATTCATTTCTTGCGCGGGGTTCGCTCCTACCGGGGCACTCATCTTCACTTTCGCAAGGTTGGCAAACCAAGGTTTGGTTGGGTCAGATTCTGCCCAAGAATCAGGACGGAAATCCGGGGGAAACAAAATTACAGTTTCTTGGTAGTGTTTCTGATTCTGAACATCGGTCAGCATAACCTGAGTGAAAGCAAATTCTTGAAAGGAAGCCGCGTTGATTTCGAATCCGTATAAGTGGCCGCCCGCATTCAAAGTGCCAGTGTGCCACCACCATTCAGTCGGGGCACCTTTGTGAAGATATTGGTCCTTTGGTAAAACTATCGCTGAAGGTGCCGCAGTTTGGCTGTCCAACGGAGAATTGGGCTGGAGCTGATGTGCAGGGTTTACTGAAAAAGGTCTTCTCATTTAATTCTCGATCTTCTAATAATTACTCGCAATTCAAAGCTTTAGTTCTATGTTCATTTTCTGA
>JAZGFF010000018.1:0-2341 GCA_036479095.1 Rhizobiaceae bacterium
CTATTGCATTGAGGGGTGAATAGGGGAAACCAAAAAAGCCTTTTTATTTCAACGGCTTTTGAAGATTGTTGTAAAAACTCTATTCTGCATTAAAAGGGCAGTGCAAAAGCAATCGCCTATCACGCAAGGATTATAAACCTATCACAAACAAACGGTAATGATGCTGGAATGTAGGGAAGCTATGGGCTTTGGGTGGAAATTGCACAAGTGCCGGAGAAACACATAAAGAAGCCGTTATATTGAAGTGGGGTATTTTTACCCCAGTTGGCGGCACCTTTTGCACAAGGCCTAAACTCCATAGTAAATAAGGGGTTTGAAGCAGTTCCTGTAAAGCCATCACAAAAGAGAAATGAGGTAGCTAGAAAAGCCGTTTTACATGCCTTTTAGGATGTACCTAACCGCACCGATGATCTTCATATCGGAAAAATCGGTTAGTGAAATTGTACGCCGTTCGTAATGAGGGTTATCAGAAATCAAAATCAACTTGTCGTCGATTGTGCGCTCCAACCGTTTCACTAAGACTTCACCTCCAACATTGATGACGTAGATACGACCGTTTTGAGGCCTAGCGTCAGTAAAATCGACCACCATAGGCGTTCCATTAGCGATTGTTGGGTACATACTGTCGCCACTGGCGACAACTACGCCCGCCTGTTCTGGATCAAGGCCTATTTCGTTAAGCCAACGCTGGTCAAATGCCATTTGACCAATAACTTCTTCACTCACTACTAGCATTCCATTTCCTGCTGATACCCTCACATCATACCGTGGTATATATGAGAACACATCGAGAACTTGCAAGCTTTTATTTTGCCTAATTGTTTCTTTTTCAGTATGCATCTGACCTTCGCCAGTGGCCAGCCAATTCAGATCAACATCAAACTTATCTCGGAATATAGCTAAAACATCAGCGCCTGGTTGCGATTGCCCCTGTTCGTAACGCCCCAATTTACCTTCACTTATTCCCAACTCGACAGCAAACGGCTTTCGCTCTTCGTACTCAAAAGCCTTTCGGACTGCGACCAATCGCTTTCCAAGTGGTGTCTCTCCATCGTTTGAAATTCTAGCCATACAATTATAATCACATAAATAGATTTATCATGTTGACAAACTCTATTTTTAGATTTATTCCTTCCATTAATCGAATTGCACACGTAACAAAAAACCCAGTTTGCAGACTGGGCGAATGAAGGAAAAATTATGACACGGAAGCCCCTTTGGGACAAGCATTCTATAAAGGCGGAAATCCACCGCCGTGGACAAACCTTAAATGGGCTGGGTGCTAAATTTGGACTCAATGCCGGGGACATCAGCAAGGCTTTGAGTTGTCGCTTTCCAAGCGCCGAGTTGGTGATCTGTCAGTTTTTGCAAGTACCTATTAATCAGCTTTGGCCAGATCGTTATGACAGCGATGGCTATCCTATCCGCTATATCCACAGACCATCAGCTGGAATGCCAATGAGCAAGGCCGCGCGAAACAGGGTGAACCAAGCTAACAGCCGGCACGCTGATTTGAAGGTGGTGGCGTGATGGATAGAGTTTTGAGAGACCCTTGGACTGGGAAATATAACGCCCGCTCTATTGAAGCTGCACTATTGGAAGCCCGTTTGAACGGAATGATTGTTGGGCTGTTGCTTGGGGTTCTTTTCGCGGTTGTAGGGCTTGTTGTTGGGGGTGTTGTTTGATGGCCAGTCAAGAAACAATTCGGGTGAGCACAATGCAGTCTAGCGCTTATATTACAATTCCCATTTCCTCTATATCCGTACCGGAACATCGCGCCCGTGGGCTTGACTATGTTTGGGCGGAAGCGTTGGCTTCTATGTTTGCTGACCATGGCAATAAGACTGCAATTGAGGTGCGCCAAGGTGATGGTGAAAACAGCTATATTCTTGTTGCAGGATTGCACCGTTTGGAAGCTGCAAAGCTGTGCGAATGGAAGGAACTCACTGTTCAGCTGGTGAGTGCTAAAACCAAGCATGAAGAGGCTGAATTTAAGCTTCATGAAACGATGGAAAATCTGGGTCGCCAAGACCTGACGATACTGGATCGGGCAAAGCATCTTTCCCAGCTGAAAAACGCCTATGAAAAACTTCACCCAGAAACCAAAAATGGTGGAGATAAAAAGAGCGATGAAGCTAAGGAAAATCAGAACGAAATGTTTTCGTTCCGGTCAGAAGCTGCCGCCAAAACAGGGCTATCAAAGCGTTCAGTAGAACTGGCCGTTAAACTTTGGAAAGACCTGACCAAGCCAACCCGTAATCGGGTGGTTGGTACATGGCTGGCGAACCACCAAGCGGGGCTTATGACCTTGGCTTCTGTCGGCACTAAAATGCAAGACAAA
>JAZGFF010000019.1:0-6030 GCA_036479095.1 Rhizobiaceae bacterium
CCCCCTTAGGGATATATATTCCACCTCCTCAAAGAGGAAATGGCGCGAGTGACGAGACTCGAACTCGCGACCTCCGGCGTGACAGGCCGGCACTCTAACCAACTGAGCTACACCCGCGTGGGTAGGAGAAATAAACCTCCATGGTCGAGCGATGAAATACGGATATGGCGGCTATAAGTCAAGCAAGTTCCTTACTAATTTCGGTATTAGCTTAAGAAAAATACAATCGAGCATTATTCACTCAAAATATGCTTTAAAACGGGGGTGCGACGATCTTGAAACTTGCTTTGATGGTTTGGGTCGTCTATCGAAAGGAGAGCCGTGTTTGGGAGCATGAAATGGAACAATTGCTACTGTCATATTTACCAGTCCTCATCTTTATTGGTGTGGCTCTTGTTATCGGCTTGGCCTTATTAATAGCACCGTTTATCATTGCCTATCGGGCACCTGATGATGAAAAGCTGTCTGCATACGAGTGTGGGTTTAATGCGTTCGATGATGCCCGCATGAAATTTGATGTGCGGTTTTATTTGGTTGCCATCCTATTTATCATTTTCGACTTGGAAGTGGCATTCCTGTTCCCATGGGCTGTGAGCTTTGGAACCATTGGTTGGCTCGGATTCTGGTCGATGATGGCTTTCTTAGCAGTGCTGACAATCGGTTTTATTTATGAGTGGAAAAAGGGCGCACTAGAGTGGGACTAATGCCTGTTGTTCACTAACACCAACGCCCATCACGAACACCCTTGGGAAAATACTATGTCACCAACGAATACATCATCAACCCTGATCGCCCAAAGCCCGCAGGGGATTTAAGACCATAAAACAGGGCAAAAGATCGGCAATGACACACCCTATTTTGGTGAGATAAATGATGAGTTGGCAGATAAGGGGTTTATAATCACCTCTACGGATGATCTGATCAATTGGGCTCGTACGGGTTCTTTGATGTGGATGACTTTTGGTTTGGCCTGTTGTGCTGTAGAAATGATGCAACTTTCCATGCCGCGTTATGATGCCGAGCGGATCGGTTTTGCCCCGCGTGCCTCGCCGCGCCAATCAGATGTGATGATCATTGCAGGGACATTGACTAATAAAATGGCACCCGCTTTGCGTAAAGTTTACGATCAGATGCCAGAGCCGCGTTATGTAATCTCCATGGGGTCTTGCGCCAATGGCGGTGGCTATTACCATTATTCCTATTCTGTAGTTCGTGGCTGTGACCGCATTGTGCCAGTTGATATTTATGTGCCTGGTTGCCCACCAACTGCTGAAGCTTTGTTTTATGGCGTGTTGATGTTGCAGAAAAAAATTCGCCGTACCGGCACAATTGAGCGATAGGGGGGATTATGGCCGTTTCAGACCTCCTCGATCTAAAAGCCTACTTGAGAGAGCGTCTTGCTGAAAAGCTTGATGATGCTGTCATTGCTTTTGATGAATTATGCCTGACCACAACTGCAGAGAATATCATCAGTGTCTTGCGTTTTTTGCGCGATGATGTGCAAACGCAATTCATCTCGTTCATAGATATTTGTGGAGTCGATTACCCAGAGAACGGTAAGCGATTTGAGGTTGTTTATCATCTCCTTAGTCCGCGCCAAAATATGCGTGTACGGATCAAGCTGAAAACTGATGCAGAGACCCCAATACCAAGTGTTGTAGAAATCTATCCCGGTGCGGATTGGTTCGAGCGTGAAGCTTACGATATGTATGGTATATTATTCACCGGGCACCCAGATTTACGACGCCTACTAACCGATTATGGGTTTGAGGGGCATCCCTTACGGAAAGATTTTCCCGTAACTGGCTTTACTGAGGTTCGTTATGATGATGAACAAAAGCGGGTTGTTTATGAGCCCGTAAAACTTCGTCAAGAAATGCGGAATTTTGATTTTCTCTCACCTTGGGAAGGCACTGACTATGTGCTTCCTGGTGATGAGAAGGCTGAGAAGAGTAGGTAATGGGTATGTTAACGGGGAAATGCCTTTGTGGGGCAGTAATCGTGAAAGCTACTCCCAAGAGGGAGGTGATTGATGCTTGCCATTGTTCTATGTGTAGAAAGTGGAGTGCCGGCCCTTATCTCGCGATGGGGTGCGGTGATGACGTCGAAATAACAGGCGGTAGTTTTATTGGTGTTTATCAATCCTCTGAATGGGCAGAACGAGTTTTCTGCAAAACCTGTGGAACCTCTATTGCGTGGCGTTTGCAAGGAGAGTCAGAATATCATGTCTCCACGCAAATTTTTGAGGAAACCCATTCCTATCCGTTTGATATGCAAGTTTATATTGATGAAAAGCCGAAAAATTACAATTTCGCAGAGAAAACGAAAACAATGACAGGCGCACAAATCCAAGCCATGTTCGCGCCGACCAGCGAGGACAATTGATCCATGGCTGAAGTCGATATTAGAAATTTCAACATCAATTTTGGTCCACAACATCCAGCGGCGCATGGTGTTTTGCGGCTTGTCCTTGAGCTCGATGGCGAAGTTGTCGAACGGGTTGATCCCCATGTAGGGCTGCTTCATCGCGGCACTGAAAAACTGATTGAGCAAAAAACCTACCTACAAGCCTTGCCCTATTTCGATAGGCTGGACTATGTGGCACCGATGAATCAAGAGCATGCGTTCTGCCTTGCTATTGAAAAGCTCATGGGGTTGGAAGTTCCAAGGCGAGCGCAATTGATACGGGTGCTTTACTCAGAGATTGGCCGAATTCTTTCGCATTTGTTGAACATCACCACGCAGGCATTAGACGTAGGGGCGATAACCCCATCATTGTGGGGATTTGAAGAGCGCGAAAAGCTGATGGTGTTTTATGAGCGGGCTTCTGGTTCGCGGATGCATGCTGCGTATTTCCGACCAGGTGGGGTTCATCAAGACTTGCCAGTGAAATTAATAGAGGACATCGGCAAATGGTGCAAAACCTTCCCCAAGGTTGTTGAGGACATCGATACTTTATTGACTGGCAATCGAATTTTCAAGCAACGCAATGTTGATATTGGTGTTGTTTCGCTCGAAGATGCTTGGGCTTGGGGGTTTTCTGGGGTCATGGTACGCGGGTCGGGTGCGGTTTGGGACTTACGTAAATCAGAGCCCTACGAATGTTACGAAGAAATGGAATTTGAAATTCCCGTGGGTAAAAACTGTGATAACTATGATCGTTATCTGATACGCATGTTGGAAATGGCTGAATCGGTAAAAATCATGCAGCAGTGTATCGAGAAGCTTTTACATGCGGATGGGCAAGGCCCAATTTCTGCAGTTGAGGGTAAAGGTGTTCCTCCCAAGCGTGGAGAAATGAAGCGTTCAATGGAAGCATTGATCCAGCACTTTAAGCTCTACACGGAGGGGTTTAAGGTACCGAAAGGCGAAGTATATGCCGCAGTTGAAGCGCCAAAGGGAGAGTTTGGTGTGTATTTAGTTTCTGATGGAAGCAATAAGCCCTATCGATGCAAAGTGCGCGCCCCGGGGTTTGCTCACTTGCAAGCGATGGATTTCATGTGCCGCGGTCATATGTTGGCCGATGTTGGAGCTGTGCTCGGCTCAATGGATATCGTTTTTGGCGAGGTTGATCGATAATGTCTGTGCGCCGTTTAGCAGAAGAACACATCCAACCTGAAGCTTTTGCGTTCAATCGCAAAAACGCAGCTTGGGCTAAGAAGAAGATCAAAGATTATCCCGCGGGTCGTCAGGCTTCGGCTGTGATCCCTTTATTGATGCGCGCCCAAGAGCAAGATGGCTGGGTAACCAAAGCAGCAATTGAGGCTATGGCTGAAATGTTAGAAATGCCGCTAATCCGCGTTTTGGAAGTAGCAACCTTCTATACTCAATTCCAGTTGGCTCCTGTCGGTAAACGCGCCCATATACAGGTATGTGGCACCACCCCTTGCATGTTGCGCGGCGCTGGGGAGATTATCGATGTCTGCAAAAAGCGTATTTCGCCTAACCAATTTGAAGTAAGCGAAGACGGCAATATGTCTTGGGAAGAAGTGGAGTGCCAAGGCGCTTGCGTGAATGCCCCGATGGTTATGATTTTCAAAGACAGTTATGAAGATCTAAGCCCCACACAGATGGAGCACATCATTGATCGGTTTGCTGCTGGTAAAGGCAAGGAAATTACACCGGGGCCCCAGATAGACCGTATTTACTCGGCTCCCGAAGGTGGTTTGACCGCATTGACTGGTAAACCAACAAAGAAGACAGCTCGTAAAGCGGCTGCCAAACCTGCTGCGAAGAAGCCAGCAGCAAAAAAACCAGCACCTGCAAAGGCCTCACCAGCAAAGGCCGCCAAGAAAGCGACACCGAAGAAATCCGTTGCCAAAGCCGCTGCGTTGATTTCGACAAAGCCTAAGGCGGTAAAGAAACCCGTTGCGAAGCCCACAGCTAAACCTAAGGCTGCGAAAAAGGCAGAAGCAGGTAAGCCGGCAGGAATCAAAAAACCCGCCAAACCTGATGATTTGAAAATGATTGCAGGGGTTGGGCCAAAGATAGAAACAACCTTGAACAAGCTCGGTATATGGAAATTCGCGCAAGTTGGCGCTTGGAAAAAGGCTGAACGGGAATGGGTTGATGGTTATTTGAGTTTCAAAGGCCGCATAGACCGCGAAGATTGGGTCAAACAGGCCAAAGCCTTGGCCAAAGGCGGACGGGACGAATATGTCCGTGTCTTTGGTAAGGAGCCTAGATAATGGAAGATAATAAAAATAAACGAGCCTACGTGATAACGTGGCAAGTGATGCTAAAGGCCTTAGCTGTTATGATTTTAGTGCGGCTATTGATGATCTATTTTCCAATCGCTAATCTTAGTGATCTGGTGCAAGCCATGATTTCGGGGGCCGTTGGGGCTCTTGCCATGTTCAGCTTTGCACGAACAAAAGGGGAGGGTTCTTAAGCTCATGTTGCAAGACAAAGACAGAATTTTCACCAATATTTACGGCATCCACGACAAGTCGCTCAAGGGCGTAATGTCACGTGGCCATTGGTCGGGCACGGCGGGCTTTATCAAAAAAGGCCAAGACTGGGTGATCGATCAAACCAAAGCTTCTGGCTTGCGTGGTCGCGGTGGGGCAGGGTTCCCAACGGGGTTGAAATGGTCATTCATGCCAAAGGGCGATGAGCGCCCGAGCTATCTCGTCGTCAATGCGGATGAGTCTGAGCCGGGTACCTGCAAAGACCGAGACATTTTACGCCACGACCCGCACACCTTGATTGAAGGCTGTTTGATCGCTGGTTTCGCCATGGGTGCGCACACTTGCTACATCTATGTCCGCGGTGAATTCATGCGCGAGCGCGAAGCGTTAGAAAGCGCAATAAACGAATGTTACGATGCCAAATTACTAGGTAAAAACAATAAGAACGGCTGGGACTTTGATATATTCGTTCATCATGGCGCGGGCGCCTATATCTGCGGTGAAGAAACCGCGTTGCTGGAATCGCTTGAGGGCAAAAAGGGCCAACCCCGTTTGAAGCCACCATTCCCCGCGAATGTGGGTCTTTATGGTTGTCCAACGACCGTCAATAATGTTGAATCAATCGCTGTTGTGCCAACGATACTTCGCCGTGGTGCTGATTGGTTCTCCAGCTTTGGCGCCGAGAATAATCGCGGTACAAAATTATTCTGTATTTCTGGCCACGTAAATTCCCCATGCACCGTTGAAGAAGAGATGAGCATTCCGTTCCGCGAGTTGATCGACAAACATTGCGGCGGTGTCCGCGGTGGTTACGACAACCTGTTGGCGGTTATTCCGGGCGGCTCATCAGTTCGCATGGTTCCTGCCGATCAGATTATCGATTGCCCGATGGATTTTGATAGCCTTGGGGCGTTGAAATCTGGCCTTGGTACGGCGGCGGTGATTGTGATGGATCAATCCACCGACATTATCCGCGCGATTGCTCGTTTGGCCTATTTCTACAAACACGAAAGCTGCGGCCAATGCACGCCATGCCGTGAAGGCACTGGCTGGATGTGGCGGGTGATGGAACGCATGGTCGAAGGCCGCGCCGAAAAGCGCGAGATCGACATGTTGTTCG
>JAZGFF010000020.1:0-5548 GCA_036479095.1 Rhizobiaceae bacterium
TCCAAATAATATCGATCCTTGAAAGTCCCGGGCTCTCCTTCATCCCCGTTGATGGTCATCAACCGAGGGCCTTCATAGGCGCGAACGAAGCTCCATTTTTTACCTGTTGGAAATCCTGCGCCACCAAGTCCACGAAGCCCAGCGTCAGAAAGTTTATCGATAATTGCATCGGCTGAAAGCACGCCCGACTTTACTTTTTCCCAAACCCCATAACCACCATCTTTTTGATAAGCGGCCAAGCTTTGATATTCAGGTGATAGGGCATCAACATCTCCCTTTTCAGCAAGGGCTAACAATCCCTCGACGGTTGCATGGCCAACCTCCTTGTCACCAACCCGTGCAGCAGGTGCGACATCACATCCCCCCATGCATGGTGCGCGCATGATCCGTATTTCTTTTTGATCTGCCCCCGCTTCCAAATTAGAAATCAACGCTTCTGCACCTGCCATCATACACGCAACTGAATCGCAAACCCTAATGGTCAGGGGTGCAGGAACCGCTTCCCCTTCTTTGACCACATCGAAGTGATCATAAAAGGAAGCAACCTCATAAACTTCAACTTGTGAGAGTCGCATTTTCTCTGCCAACGCCCGAATATGCTTGGCCTGTAAACAACCAAATTTATCTTGCACCAAATGCAAATGCTCGATGAGTAAATCGCGGTGCAAAGGCCTGTCGCCCAACAATACTTGCACTTCAGCCATTGCGGCATCATCTAATTGCCGCCCCTTGGTCTTCCCGGTAACGCGTTTGCGACCAGGTTTTGATTTTGGCATACCCAACATGAAAACTCCCAAATCCGATGAGAAGTCCCATCAAATATATGTTCTTCCCCACACGATACTTACTTCTATAAAAAACATGCGAAAATAAACGTCGAAAATGTGATGAAATGCGACCGTTTTATTTGCGCACAAGTGACGCGGCGATCCAGCATATACCGGGAACCCTGTCCGGTAAAATTCCATACGCCTCCAAAAACATTTCTGCAAGGTATCCGTCATCAACTGTTCCCCATTTTTTCCCATGCCATGATTTAATGTCGCATTTGCTGCCGATGATGTCGCCCAAGCTTTGCCGCATTCTTGCTACCCATTCAGTATACTTGGGAACCAAGGGAACCTACAGCTATGACCAAAACCGCCTCCCCAAAAAAACGCACGCGTAGCGGAGGACGTGAGGGCAATAAGCGGCGTGGTGGCCCAGCTATCAAGCAATACCCTTGGCAAACTGTTAGAATGCCCGATCGCCCAATCGAGCCTGTTGATGCCGAAGGGGTTGCAAAAATCCACAACACCGCCATGCGAATTCTCGAAGAGATTGGCATTGAATTTCTCAATCCAGAGGCGATAGAAATCTTGCGCCATCACGGCGCAACAGTAAATGGCGAGAACGTCAAAATGGACCGCGCCATGGTGATGGAAAAGCTGGCCACAGCACCAAGCCAATTCACGATCACCCCCCGCAACCTTGAGCGTAAAGTCACCGTTGGCGGCAATCACCTTATTTTCGGCAATGTCTCAAGCCCTCCCAATTGCTCTGACCTTGATAATGGCCGCAGAACAGGAACCCATGAGGACTTCAAAAACTTTCTAAAACTCACCCAATATTTCAACTGTATTCACCTTGCCTGTGGCTATCCTGTTGAGCCAATGGATATCCACCCTTCCATTCGCCACCTTGATGGTCTCTACGACAAACTCAGCATCACCGACAAAGTCTGTCACGTCTATGCGCTGGGTGAAGAGCGGGTGGAAGACGGGATAGAAATGATCCGTATCGCTGGCGGCTTAACCCACGAGGAATTTGACGCCACCCCGCATATGTACACCAACATCAACTCTACCTCTCCGCTGAAACACGACTTCCCCATGCTCGATGGTCTAATGCGCCTCACACGGCGCGGACAGCCAACATTTGTTACCCCCTTCACCCTCGCCGGTGCCATGGCTCCCGTTACAATGGTTGGAGCCGTCACCCAATCCATCGCTGAGGCTCTTGCTGCAATCGTACTTATCCAGTGCATCAATCCTGGTTGCCCTTGTGCTATCGGCACCTTTACCTCCAACGTGGATATGAAAACGGGAGCCCCTGCCTTTGGCACTCCCGACTATATTCGCGCTACCCAGATTACCGGACAAATGGCGCGTTTCTATAAGCTCCCCATGCGTTCCTCAGGAGTTTGTGCCGCGAATGTTCCTGACGGCCAGAGCGTTTGGGAATCCATGAATTCCATGTGGGCAGCTGTGACCTCAGGAACCAATGTTGTTTATCATGCTGCTGGCTGGCTTGAGGGTGGCCTTTGTGCGTCCTACGAAAAATTCATCATGGACTGCGAAGTTCTGCAACAGTTCCAAGCCTACCTCCAACCCATGGTCGTGGACGATGACACCCTCGCCTTCGACACCATAAAAGAGGTCGGTCACGCCGGGCACTTCTTCGGCTGTCAGCACACCCAAGACCGTTATGAAACCGCCTTTTATAACCCATTCCTCTCGGATTGGAGCAACTATGAAAATTTTGAAGACAAAGGTGCGGTGTGGACTCACGAACGCGCAAACAAAATTTGGAAACAGATATTAGACGAGTTTGAAGCCCCGCCCATGGAGCAATCCATTAAAGAAGAACTTGAAGCCTTCGTTGCCAAGCGCAAAGAAGAAGGCGGAGCCCCAACCGATTTTTAAGAACAGGACTAATAAATGAAATCTCATACGCAAGCAGTGGTAATTGGCGGCGGTGTCGTTGGGTGTTCTGTCCTCTACCATCTAACAAAAGCTGGATGGAGCGATGTTGTTCTCCTGGAACGGGATCAACTCACCTGCGGTTCCACATGGCACGCGGCAGGCGGATTCCACGCACTAAACAGCGACCCAAACGTTGCAAAGCTGCAAGCCTACACCGTTGGCCTTTACGAAGAGCTTGAGAAAATTTCGGGCGAGACCTGCGGCCTTCACCTGACAGGTGGCTTGGCTTTAGCCGATACACCAGAGCGTTTGGAATGGTTGAAAATGAGCCACGCCCGTGGCCGTTATCTGGGCATGGATACGGAGATGATCTCCATTAAAGAAGCCAAGGAATTACTTCCTCTACTCGAAGAAAAATACTTTGTTGGTGCAATGTGGGATAGCGTCGAAGGACACCTTGACCCCTATGGCACAACCAACGCCTATGCTAAATCAGCCAAAATTGGAGGCGCGGAAATCGAGCTGAAATGTAAGGTCGAGGAACTGAATTGGGATGAGGCCAAATCCGTATGGGTCATCTCCACAAACAAAGGAACAATCACCGCTGATCACGTGGTCAATGCAGGTGGCCTATGGGCCCGTGAAGTGGGGCGCATGGTCGGGGTCGAGCTACCCGTGCTCGCCATGGAGCATCATTATTTACTCACAGAAGCCATGCCAGAAGTCGCAGAGATTAACAAAGCCACAGGCAAGGAAGTCATCCACGCCATCGACTTTTCTGGGGAGATTTACATCCGCCAAGAGCGCGATGGCATGTTGCTCGGCACCTACGAAAAAGCGGCTACGCCCTGGTCACCAAAAGACACGCCCTGGGATTTTGCCCAAGAACTTTTGGAGCCAAACCTAGACCGTATCGCCCCCTCCCTTGAGGTTGGCTTCAAGCACTTCCCCGCCTTTGAAAAGGCAGGCATCCGAACCGTCGTCAACGGCCCATTCACCTTCTCTCCTGATGGGAATCCGCTCGTCGGCCCTGTACGCGGCATTCCGAATTACTGGTCAGCCTGCGCGGTTATGGCTGGCTTCTCCCAAGGCGGCGGCGTTGGCTTGGTACTCTCCGAATGGATGGTCAACGGCGATCCAGGTTACGACGTTTGGGGCATGGATGTTGCCCGCTTTGGTCCGCAAATCACCCGCGACTATACAAATGCAAAAGTCCGCGAAAACTACTCCCTCCGCTTCCGCATTCGTTTCCCCAACGAAGAATTGCCAGCAGCCCGCCCCCACCAAACCACCCCATTATACAACACCCACATCGCCAATGGTGCGGTGATGGGAGATTCATGGGGGCTGGAAACACCGCTCTGGTTCGCCCCAAAAGGTGTAAAGGCTGAGGACGTATTCTCCTTCCACCGCTCCACTGATTTTGAGCATGTCAAAGCCGAGGTGAAAAACTGCCGCGAGAATGTCGGGTTGACCGAGATTTCCAACTTCGCCAAATTTGAAATCACAGGATCGGGCGCGCGGGAATGGCTCAACAACATCATGACCAACTTCATTCCTAAGGTTGGTCGTTTGGCGCTGACCTCAATGGTCACCCATGAAGGCAAAATCAACGGCGATTTCACCATTGCTTGTGCGGGTGTTGATCGCAGTGGCCCCAACAAGGGCAACGAGCGTTTCCAAATGTGGGGCTCTAGCCAAGCGCAAATCTATCACATGCGCTGGTTTGAGGAGCACCTTCCTGACGACGGCAGCGTGCGTATTACCAACATCAACCTTGGTTTAACAGGTCTCTCCATCGCAGGCCCCAACGCCCAAAAAGTATTGGCGAAACTCACGGACGAGGACGTTTCCAACGAAGCCTTCAAGTTCATGGACTTCCGCGAAACAGTCATTGCCAGCGTTCCCGCCATGGTCAACCGCGTCTCCTACACGGGCGATCTGGGCTATGAAATTTGGGTGCAGCCTGAATATCTAAGCCGTTTGTACAAAGGCATTATGCAAGCAGGTGAAGAATTTAACATCGGTTTATTCGGCATGCGCGCCCTGCTCAACATGAGATTAGAAAAACACTTCGGCACATGGTTCCGCGAATTCCGCCCCGTCTACACCCCGTTTGAAGCGGGGCTGGATCGCTTTGTCTCAAAAAAGAAAAATACATTCATTGGCAGAGATGGTGTTTTCGCCCACGCAGAAAACCCACCCCTCACCCGCATATGTTTGAATGTAACAGGGGCAAGCGACGCGGACTGCATCGGCGACGAGCCAATATACTTGGGTGATAAAATCATCGGTTGGGTAACCTCCGGCGGCTACGGCCACTTTGTGGAACAATCGCTCGCGACAGGCTACATCCCAACGGAACATTTGGCGGAAGCTCGAAAACAAGGCTTAAAAATAGAAATCATCAGCGACTTGTGTGATGCGGTAATCCAAGACGAACCACCGTTTGACCCCGAAGGAAAACGGATGCGGGGTGATTTTAGTTAGGGGGATTCAGTGATCTATTGTGGCAACTGTAAAACAATAGCGTTTAAAGCCCTATCAATCACTCAATTTCCGCCGTCCAAGTTGCCACAAGATTATCATCAACACGGGTAGCACCAGTTCAACGATCATCAGAGTTATGAACAGAGTGTGCGGTTGCCCGACAGATAAAAAGGAGAGTAACCGACCAACACCGCCAGCAAAAAATAATCCAACAAGGATGGGAACAGTTCGTGTTGTTAAATCTGAAGATCTGCTCGTGCGGACAAGAATTACGCCGTATGCTATCCAAAATACAGCATAAAACCTAAGTTCTGAATCAACGTCAGCAGATGTAAATCCCGTTAATTCTATGTTGTTTTGCAACACCAATTCAA
>JAZGFF010000021.1:0-2411 GCA_036479095.1 Rhizobiaceae bacterium
AAATCCACAAAGTCACACTAATGTCTGTGGTATAAAACATATCACGTGGGAGGATAATAATAGCTTCCACTAAATTATTCTCAATCATGCGACGGCGAATGGCTTTTTCATCTCCATCGCCCGATAGCGCACCATTGGCCAAGATAAATCCTGCCACGCCATTTTCTGAAAGCTTAGACACCATATGCAATATCCAAGCATAGTTTGCATTGCTGGTTGGCGGGGTAGTGTAACCACTCCAACGTGGGTCATCAGTCAACTCATCATCTGCGCGCCAATCCTTTAGGTTAAAAGGCGGGTTGGCCATGATATAATCAGCTTTGAGGTCTTGGTGCTGATCCTTTGAAAATGTGTCATCCGCCACCGCGCCCAAATTGGCAGAGATCCCACGGATAGCAAGGTTCATCTTACCTAGTTTGTAAGTCGCGTTCGTGCCCTCTTGCCCATAGATAGAAACATCTTTGGTGTTGCCTTGGTGCTGTTTGATGAATTTCATCGATTGCACAAACATCCCACCTGAACCGCAACAAGGATCATAAATTTTGCCCTTATAGGGTTCAATCATTTCGGCGATGAGTTTTACAATGCTTTTAGGTGTATAGAACTCACCCTTTTTCTTACCTTCGGAAAGTGCGAATTTCCCGAGGAAATACTCGTAAACGCGACCAACAATATCTTGTTCTTTATCCTGTTGAGTATCTATATCGTTAATCGTGTCAACAAGAGATGCGAGACTGCTTTTCTTGAGGCCAAGGCCAGAAAAGTAATTGTCCGGCAGCGCGCCTTTGAGCGCAGGATTACTTTTTTCAATCGCGTAAAGGGCAGTATCAATCTTGATTGCGAGATCGTCTTGTTTGGCATTGGCTTGTATAAAGCTCCAGCGCGATGTTTCTGGCAGGTAGAAGACATTTTTCATGGTGTAGGCTTCCACCATGTCAGCAAGGTCTCCTTTGCCATCTGCAATAAGTTCTTCGCGCCGCTCCTCAAACATATCGCTCACGAACTTCAAGAAGATCAAGGACAGCACAACATGTTTATACTCCGACGGCTCAACTCCCCCACGAAGTTTATTAGCCGAATCCCACAGAGTTTCCTCAAAGCTCTTTTGTTTCTTACCCGTTGCCTTTTTCGCCATTGTTTCTAATTCTCTTCTTTCTTACTTTCGATCCACGCTTCAATATCACTCTGCCTAAACCGCCAACTGCCACCAACTTTAAATCCTGGTATCTTGCCTTCGGCAGCAAGGCGGTATGCGGTCTTCTCTTTGAGCTTCAAATAGGCTGCGATTTCTTTGATCGTCATTATGTCAGTTGTCATGATGCCCTCATCGGGAAAACTCAACGTATTTGAGAAAATAAGGCAAAACTCAACATATCGCAACAAAAGCGTTAAATAATGCCTTTTTCACCTGAGATCAGGAACGCTCTTTTAAAATGTGGTTCAGGGAGTGTGAAATCTCTTTGCTTTCCGAAAGCCAAGGCGGCTTGGCCCATTACCTACTAATCAAGCAATTCAAGCTTCTCACCGATACCTAAACGAATTGAATGACATTCATCGCAAAGCCGTAGTGAGGGAACGCCAGGCATCGCCTCTGCAGAGTTGGCAATCCTGTAATCGGTTGCAGGTCTATCGCCGCACGAAGAACAAATTTCTTTCGATTGCTCCGCCTCAATAGCGATGCGCGCAAGCGCTCCAAGGTTAGGCTCCACGCGATCAACGATTGAGAACCACAATTCGCTATGGGGCTTAACTCTTTCCATGTGCCGCTTCACCTCATCGGGATAATGTTTCAAAAGCCATGTGCGGGCCACTTCGCGCCGATTTTGGTCATTTTGTACCAGCGTGTTGTATAGAGCTATAAGTTGACCCAACGTCTCCCTAGGTGCAACCTTTTGCGCTTGCTTATAATGAATGAGGTTGACAGAAAAACGTATACCACCCGAGTACGCCTCACTTATGGTTTCGATACAGTAGTCCCGCAAATCCTCCAGATTAGAGGCGTTTTGCATGCTCAACATCGCGTCAAGATTATACCTCCAAGGATGCGTTCCCAGTTCATGTTTCCACAAATCCAGATATCCGGTTTCTCTGTACGCTTTTGCTATAATGGAATCATATTCTGGACGTTCTCGAACCAACCGATCAAGATCTTGAAAATTTTCTATACTTGCGTCAAGTTGGCGCGCGATGCTCAGCACTTCATTGTGAGCGTCCTGCGTCATTTGAATTGGATTGGCCTGAGTCTCCATCCATGCAATTTCATCAGCAGTGATTGATTCCGAAACGTCCGGTAGTTCTATTAGTAATGGGCTTTTCCGCAAGTCTTCTGGCGAACAATAGTCATAGTCGGGAACAAGCTGAACGCCGACACTCTGATATGCGCGTGCAATCAGCCGGGAGCAAAATTCGCG
>JAZGFF010000022.1:0-4971 GCA_036479095.1 Rhizobiaceae bacterium
CGCGCGATTTCACTATCTTCCCAAATCAGGAAGATCATCAGCGCACCAACAAGCGGAAGGAAAGTTACAATCGAAAGAATAGGAAGATCAGTCACGGTCTAATTGCCCCCCATGAACATCATGTAAGTCACCAGCCCAGCGACGCCGATAAGCATGGCAAACGCGTAGTGATAGAGATAACCAGTTTGAAGTTTCACAACGCTTCGTGTGATATCCAAAACCCGTGCAGAAACCCCATTGGGGCCAAACCCATCAATGATGCGGCCATCCCCTTGCTTCCAAAAGAGGGTTCCAAGCCACTTGGCCGGACGCACAAAAATGAAATCGTAGAGTTCATCGAAATACCATTTATTGAGCAAGAATTGATAGAGGCCGCTGTGCTGGCGCGCCAACTCGACCGGCAATCCAGGGGAGCGAATATAAAACAACCAAGCAACAATAAAGCCCGTTGCCATCATGATAAAGGGCAGCCATTTGACGAGAGTCGGTACGTGGTGGAAGTTTTCTAAAATCTTATTATCAGCTCCCAAGTAAATCGCGGATTTCCAAAATTCAAGGTAGTTGGGATCAAGATGCCCAACCTCGTGATGCGCGCCAATAAATTTACCGTAGAACACAACACCCGCAAGCAGTGCGCCTGCTGCTAATACATAGAGCGGTATCAGCATTGAATTCGGGCTTTCGTGCACGTGGCTCATCACATCTGCAGATGCTCTTGGTTTCCCGTGGAAGGTCATAAAAATCAACCGCCAAGAATAAAAGCTAGTAAACAGGGCCGCAACAACAGTCATCCAAAATGCATAAGCAGAATAGGGGTTTTGCCCGACATATAAGCTTTCAATAATTGCATCTTTTGAAAAGAACCCAGCGGTTCCTATCAAGGTTCCTGGTATCCCCAAACCGGTAAGGGCAACTGTACCAATGACCATCATCCAATAGGTTCGCGGAATGAGCTTTCGCAGCCCCCCCATTTTTCGCATATCTTGTTCATCAGAAACAGCGTGGATGACAGCCCCTGCTCCAAGAAATAAGAGCGCTTTGAAAAAAGCATGGGTAAACAGATGGAAGATTCCTGCGCCATAAGCACCGACACCCAAAGCTGCAAACATATAACCGAGTTGCGAGCAGGTGGAATAGGCAATAACCCGTTTAATATCGTTTTGAACCAACCCAACGGTAGCCGCAAAGAACGCTGTTGTGGCACCAACCAAAGTCACGAACGTGAGCGCGGTTTGAGAGAGCTCAAATACTGGCGACATACGTGCAACCAAAAACACCCCAGCCGTCACCATCGTCGCGGCATGAATTAGTGCAGAAACAGGCGTTGGGCCTTCCATCGCATCTGGCAACCAGGTGTGGAGAAGAAATTGAGCTGACTTCCCCATCGCGCCCATAAACAGCAACAAACAAATGACGGTAATTGCACTGTCCTTGGCCAAATCATAACCCAAGAATGTCAAGACTGTCCGACCTTTGGCATCTCCACCCTCATTGGCAAAGCTTGCTGAATTTGCAAAAATTACATCAAAATTCACGCTATCGAACAGAACAAACAGCCCGAATATTCCAAGCGCGAAGCCAAAATCACCAACCCGGTTTACAACGAAAGCTTTAATCGCCGCCGCATTCGCCGATGGTTTTTTATACCAAAATCCGATGAGCAAATAGGAAGCCAGCCCCACCCCTTCCCATCCAAAAAACATTTGAATGAGGTTGCTCGACGTCACCAACATCAACATGGCGAAGGTAAACAACGAAAGATAAGCAAAGAAGCGCGGGCGATGCGGATCATGGCTCATATAACCAATAGAGTAAATGTGAACGAGAGAGGATACGGTGTTCACCACCACCAGCATGACGGCTGTTAAAGTATCAACACGAAATGCCCAATCTGCGGTGAAATTTCCAACCGCTATCCAACGCAAAACTTCAACGGTGAATGGCTCAGTTGTACCAGCTAAAAAGCCCGAGAAATTCACCCAACTGAGGATTGCGGCAACCACCAACAGCCCAGAAGTTAGGTATTCAGAGGCTTTGTTACCGATCTGTTTGCCGAAAAGCCCGGCGACCAGGAACCCAAATAGGGGGAGAAAAACGATAAGATGAAGCATAATTAAATCGCGATCGTATTTGCCGCTTACCCTTTCATCACATTCACATCTTCAACCGCGATAGAGCCACGGTTTCGGAAGAAGACAACAAGAATAGCAAGACCAATCGCGGCTTCAGCAGCAGCAACAGTCAAAATGAAGAGAGCGAATATTTGTCCCATTAAATCACCATTAGCTTGGGAAAAGGCAATGAAATTGATATTCACCGCCAGCAAGATCAATTCCACAGACATTAAGATGACGATGACATTTTTGCGATTTAAAAATATTCCGAACACCCCCAAGGTGAACAAAATCGCCCCAACCGTTAAATAATGAGAAAGACCGATAACCATTGTTATATCCCCTCTCCAGATTTAACACTACGCAAAGTCACAGCATCTTCAGGATTCCGCGCCACTTGGTCAGCAATGTTTTGACGTTTTACATCCTTGCGGTGGCTTAGGGTAAGAACAATGGCACCAATCATGGCAATAAGCAGGATCAAACCGGCCAATTGAAAAAAGAAAATGTATTTCGTGTAGAGCAGATCGCCGATCGCTTTGATGTTTGATACTTCAGCAAGGTCTGGAATCGGTTGAACCGCAACGACGGCCCCGGTGCCAACATCAAGATTAATTGAGGTGAAAACAAAAATCAGTTCAATCGCTAATACAGCACCGATCACTCCACCTATTGGCAAATATTGTAAGAACCCTTCGCGAAGTTCCGCAAAGTCCACATCCAACATCATCACCACAAATAAGAACAACACAGCAACCGCACCGACATAAACAACAATAAGTATGAGCGCCAAAAACTCAGCCCCCATCAGCATGAAAAGGCCGGAAGCGTTAAAGAATGCGAGAATTAGAAACATCACAGAATGCACAGGATTTCTCGCCGCAATCACCATGAATGCAGATGCCACGGTCACCGTAGCAAACAGATAGAAAAATATGGCAATGACGCTCATAGCGCTCTGCTCTTTCCTGTTTTGAGAACCACTGCTGCGCAGATCAGTTCCCTGTTTCTCGCCTTTCGGCACTTCTACCTAGCACCCCAAATAGGATTGGGCACCATTCACATTAGCGTCCTCTTAACGCTTCCCCCCCTATCCGTCCATGGACATAAGGGAGCTATTCAATCTTCTCTTTTCACCCACCAACCGCCTTAGCGGTACGGGGCATCAATTGCGATATTACGAGCCAATTCACGCTCCCATCTATCGCCGTTTTCCAGAAGCTTGTCTTTGTCATAATACAGCTCTTCACGGGTTTCTGTGGCGAACTCAAAATTTGGGCCTTCAACAATTGCATCTACCGGACAAGCCTCTTGGCAAAATCCACAATAGATGCATTTTACCATGTCGATATCATAACGCACTGTACGGCGTGTGCCATCATTACGCCTTGGGCCTGCTTCAATCGTAATTGCCTGCGCCGGGCAAATCGCTTCACACAATTTACATGCGATACACCGCTCTTCACCATTAGGATACCGTCGCAATGCGTGTTCTCCACGAAAACGTGCAGAAGTGTGGCTCTTCTCAAATGGGTAATTAATGGTGGCTTTCGGCGCCACAAGATAACGCAAACCCACCCCAAATGCTTTGATAAATTCAAACAGAAACAGCGACTTACCAAATTGCAGAAGATTATTCATTTCTAAGCCCACCCCATAATTTTCAACACGAAGGCCGTCGCGAATACCATGAACAGGGATATCGGCAAGAACACTTTCCAGCCCAAACGCATCAATTGGTCATAGCGATATCGTGGAACAACAGAGCGAACCATTGCCATGCAAAAGAACACGAGCAGCCCCTTCAACACGAACCAGATGATACCAGGAACCCAATTGAATATTGCTATATCGACGGGCGGCAACCAACCGCCAAGGAAGAGGATGGTAGTCATCGCACACATCAGACAAATCGCAACAAACTCACCAAGGAAAAAGAGTAAGAAGGGTGTGGAAGAATATTCAGTCATATGACCAGCCACCAGTTCAGATTCAGCTTCCGGCAGATCAAAGGGAGGACGGTTTGTTTCGGCTATCGCCGAAATGAAAAAGATAATGAACATCGGAAATAGAGATAACCAATGCCAATCCAGAAAAGAATTGGTTTGTATCCCTAAATGGGTGCCCAATCCATCACGCTGCGCATTGACGATATCCGTGAGGTTGAGAGAGCCAACACAAAGCAGCACTGTGATCATCACAAAACCTATAGAGACTTCATAGGACACCATTTGTGCGGCTGAACGCAGGGCTGACATAAAGGGATATTTAGAGTTAGATGCCCACCCCCCGATAATAATCCCATAAACCTCTAAGGACGTGAATGCGAAGATAAATAACAAGCCGAGATTAGGGTCTGCCACAGACCACCCATCATCAAACGGGATCACCGCCCAAGCAGAGAGCGCCAACACCCCTGCAACCAAGGGAGCCAACAGGAATAAAAATTTATTCGACCCGGATGGAATGATCGGCTCTTTCAAAACAAATTTTATTAAATCTGCAAAGGATTGCAGCAAGCCCCAAGGACCAACCACATTAGGGCCTCTTCGCATTTGAACCGCGGCAAATATTTTTCGATCTGCGTAAAGTATATAAGCCACGAAAACCAAAAGCAGCACGAGGACGAGGGTACTCTGCCCCAGCATCCATAATGGTGGCACAACGTAGGTTTGAAAGAATTCTGAGCTGAACATTTACTCCGCGGCCTCCGTATAAATACCCTGCGCCCGTGCTGAACATTCAGCCATCACGGCTGAAGAACGTGCAATCGGATTAGTCAAATAGAAATCATCAACGATCGATGAGAATGCACCTTTGCGCATCGCACCACCCTTACGAGCTGCCAATGCTTTAA
>JAZGFF010000023.1:0-2824 GCA_036479095.1 Rhizobiaceae bacterium
CAAAACACGAACGCCAATCAAAAATATTGCCGATGCTATGCCTATGCCCAATATATTGGGGATCAAATCCCACGAACGGCAGTGACCAGTGATGAAAAAACTTTGTTCAAACTCTAGAAAAACAGAGAATAAAAAAATGAAAATTGCAGCCTTCAATATTCGGTTTTCTCGAAAGGTCGCCGCTGCCGCCAAGCAAAGTAGGCCGTAAGCGATAACGTGACGGCGGTTGAATATTGCACCTTGAACTCTTTCCCAATCCGTCAACAACTCACAGGACTGATTGGCAAGCACAAATCCAGATCGGATTGGTTCGTAGGAGAGAGCCAGCACTATAAGGATTGAGAGTGGCAGCCGCCTTATCAGTTTATTGGCTGGTGTAGAAACATCAGACATCTGATTTCCCCCGCGATAACACAGTAATCCAAGGGGAAATTTCTCCGCTCATTCCTGCAGATTTGCCCCTTGTGATATCCAACGGCTCGAACCCCGCTTTGGTCAGATGATCCAATAACACGGGTTCTGAATAGTAGGTGTAGTTCCGCTCAATCTTATCCCGCGAGGTTCCCTCCCCCAGCTTCATCGCTATGTGGAACCAACCTCTGGGTTTCAGTGCAGTATGCAAAGCCTTGAGCAGTTGAGGGAACGCCGCTTCTGAGGCGTGTAGCAGACTGTAATTTGCCCAGATACCATCATAAATACTCTCGCCCTCAAGCTCGTCAAACAGCGCTTGGCGGGCGCCGATGCCGTAGGTCGCATTGGCAAGTTTGACCATCTCATGGGAGCCATCCATTGGGTCCACCCGAAGCCCCGCGCTCCGTATGATATTGGCTTCAATGGCTGGGCCACAGCCGAAATCGAGAATAAAACTGTTCGTGGGAAGCTGTTCAATAAACGCGGTCAAAGCTGGGTTCGGCCCCTCAGCAAGATTAATCCTCGCATACTCCTCGGCCTTAGCATCGTAGACCGCAAGTGTTCGTTCATCGCTCATCGGCTGTTCCCATAAAGGCGTTATCCGCCGTTCAACCCTATCGCCTGCTCGACGTAATAGGCAACAGTAGATGCATCTACTTCGCCCATTGGCAGCACCCGCATTGCCTTGCCGTTACCTATTAAAAGACCAAGCTTGTCTTCCATCTTGGCCCCTTTCAAAAAGCCAAAATCAACACCGTGAGGCATGGTGCGCATGTGACAGATATTGCCACTCTTGTGTGCATAAGTGGTAATGCGGGGCTTCTTAATTTCTTCAAGCCCGTGAACTTCGATCAAGAGGGTTCGCGTTGCTTGGAATAGTTCAGCGTGAGGGGAAGAAATGTCTGTTTCAAATTGCATGGTGTTCTCCGATATTCAAAACGCAACCATATATGATCCATACTGACAGCCGTGTCAGCAGTGTTAGGCGCTTGGCGAAAACCGCAAACTTAGACAGGACATTCCACCATCGAGTTTTGCAGCCTCCGTATTGCCTATCTCGCGAATGGAATATCCGCGCTCACGCAACCGGCTTGCAGTAACGGGGAAGCCAGAAGGCATGATCACCAACGCATTGAAGCGGATAGAATTGGCGCAGGCTTCCTCCCCGTCTGCTGTATGAATTACTTCATATCCCTCAAAGCATCCCGTAGCGGCTAATCGTTTGGTGGCAAGGATGGTGTTCTCATCCAACAAGGAACAATCGGTTTTGAAGTGGAGCACATCTGGTGGTGTGTGAACCTCTCGCGCCTCATAGCCCCAACGGCTCACCAGTTCCCGCAGTTCCGCAATGCCCTCGGCATCGGTGCGTTGTGAACGACCCACAAGAATTTCCCGCTCAGTAACAAGAATATCGCCGCCCTCAATAAATCCGTTGTCCCCTTGCCCCTCAATCGTAATCACATCTCCATACAACCGCTCAAGATGCGGACGCATGGCAGAGGCCTCCCCCAAACGACTGGGCGCACCAGGACGCATGATGACGGCACCTTCTTGCAAGCAAAGTGCGGCATCTTCAACGAATACTGAATCAGGAAACGTCTCCATAGCAGGAAGCTCAATTACCTCTGCCCCAGTATATTTCAAAGCCTCTATGTAATTTTCATGATCCGTTTTGAATAATTCTAAATCGGGGCTACCGATATCAACCGCCCGCAACCCATCAACGATAGAGCTGGCCGGGGCGCAGGTAATAGCATGAGAGAAAATGAACGATTTGGGAGCCATGGAGCTTTCTTCTAATTATGATCAATAATCACTTGTATCTAAAAATTAACTCTACGCTAACCCGAAGGCCTGACAATCAATAAAAGTATGATTCAAACTCATTTTGTAGGAAAAGCAAATGACCAAAGCAAATGTTGGTAGTGGTGGTAATATTGAAAAGGCCATTTGGTTTCTTGCAGGTAATATTATGGCTCTACTAGGAACTGGTATGGCGTATCTTTGTTATAAATGGGCTTTAGAGCCAAAATATTTTGAATTTCGCTATATCTGGGTGGCTGGAGCCGCGAGTCTAAGCCTTCTTTTAATGCGCGGTGCTTGGTTTACTATTTTTCCGGCCCCACAGGAACCAACGCGTTTTCGCACCCGTGGCGAATGAGAGAAGGCTGACAATCAGGGCTACTCCCGCTGCATCAAGAAATCGCGTGATTGCTAAAGATGTATCCGCATCTGAATACACTCCTGATTATCGGATTTACGTTACCGCAGCACCTGATGATGGCAAGGCGAATAAAGCAATCCTGAAGCTGCTCGCAAAAGAGTTAGGTGTGCCAAAATCAAATTTAAGCATTATAATCGGCAAGAAAACTAGAGATAAAACTATTTTGTTATCAAGCGCTTAGAGAAACAA
>JAZGFF010000024.1:0-23806 GCA_036479095.1 Rhizobiaceae bacterium
GTGAGTGGTGTGTGGATGGAAAGTGGAACGATAAACAATGCCGGGGCAGAGCCTGTGGGTGACGCTGTTATTTTATTTAAAGCTTTGTTGGCGATGCCAATGGGCTCTGCCGTCCCCAACTGGGGGCTGATTGATGTTCACTCTAGCGGCGCATGCCGTGGGGAGGGTTTTTGCTTGGGTGATTTTGGGGCGAGTGTTTGTTTGCACGCATGTTTATTCGCACACAGGGCAGGCTTGCTTCGCAATCCGCCTGCGTGGGCGCGGCGCATTAGCGCCGGTTCGCTGCTCGCTCACGAGAGGTTCCTTCTTGGGAGGTTCCTTCAAACTCTAAACTGAACTATGACAAACTGCATTGTTAGAAGGAAAGGCTTTTCCGTTGTTTAACCAAGACCACCATCAATTGAGACTGGCGCGCGCTGTTGCTCACTTCGAGGCCGGTGCTGACTTTTTGATTGCATTTGTCGTGCAGGACATGATGGAAAGGTTGGCAGCAGTGAACCGAACCTTTGACGATGGCATTGCCCTATTTGGCCGCACCTCAGCATTGGTTGATGCGATGAGGGCGAGCGCTCAAATTAAGAATGTTATTCGCGTGGAAGAACCAAATCATATCGGGAAGGCAGAGTTGATCGCCATCCCGACAGTTTTGGGTTTGGAAAAAGAAAGTGCTGATCTCATTCTAGCACCCCTTAACCTCCATTGGTCGAATGATCTTCCTGGGACGTTAATCCAACTCAGACAAACTCTTCGGCCTGATGGATTGTTGATGGCCGTGTTGCCAGGACTTGATACATTACATGAATTACGAAGCGCCATGATCCAAGCTGAGAGCGAATGTTCAAAAGGAGCCGCCGTCCGTATCGATAGTTTTACGGATATCAAGGATGCGGGAGCACTGCTCCAAAGGACAAAATACGCCCTGCCTGTTGTAGATCAAGATTTGACAATCGTGCGTTATGACACGGCTCTCGATCTTATCCGTGATTTGCGGAGTTTTGGGGCTACGGCTCATTTAGAGGATAGGGATAGGCCACAACTTGGCCGCACTGTTTTTAGGCGAATGGTTGAAATTTATGCAGAACGGTTTTCAGATGAGGATGGTAGAATTAGAGCCAGTTTTAATTTCGTCTCCATGGCAGCATGGTCACCGGGTGAAAATCAACCGCAGCCCTTAAAACCAGGTTCCGCTAAGATGCGTCTTGCTGATGCATTGAAAACCAAGGAAGTAAAATTATGAGATTAGCAATTTCCACGCCGTGAACCGTTGGCTTGAATGATGCAGTTCTCACCAGCTTTTTGCAAAACAGAACGGCGTACCGTGTACCGTTTGGTCTTATTTTTCTTGGAGATGGAGCCAACAATTGTTGGGTCTATGCCTAAATTCTCAGAGCTGTTGTTGGCCTGAAGATCAACAACAGTGGTAAACAAAAGTGCCGCGATCAGTCCAAGCACGCTGAATCCAATTGTGGTGTTGAGAGAAGAAAAATTGGCCGGGTCCAATTCTTTTTCGAGCCTATCCGATTTTTTCGTTGAGAAGAAAGCCATTTGTTAAAAACCACTGGTCGTAAATATTTACAATATTATTAACAGATCATGGTGAATAGATCGTTACCAAGGGGAATAATCTATGGGGTCAAAGCAGATCTTGTAGTGCAGGAATTAGGGGTAGATCGGCTTTCGGCATGGGGTAATCGCGAAGTTTAGCGGCTCTCACCCATTTAACGTTCTGGCCTTCGCGCGGCTCAACATCGCCCCACCAGCGGCGACAAATATACAAAGGCATAAGCAGATGAAAATCATCATATTCATGGCTGGCAAATGTGAGGGGAGCCAAGCAGGTGGCTTTTGTTTGAATGGACAACTCTTCTTCCAATTCGCGTATCAACGCTTCTTCAGGATTTTCACCAGCTTCAATTTTGCCGCCAGGAAATTCCCACAAGCCCGCCATAGGCTTTCCTTTGGGGCGCTCGGCCAACAAAATGCGATGATCGGCATCGATCAATGCGCAAGCAACAACAAGGACAAGTTTTTTCTCGGCCATGGATTAGCCAACAAACCCATCAGGTGCCTGACGATAGGCATAGCGATAAACTTCCGAAAAGCCTTCACTTTCATAAAGTCCAATTGCTGGTTCATTGGTAGCGACTACTTGCAACCACGCTTGCCGTGCTCCGTGTTCGCGCCCCCAAAGCAGGGCAGTACGAACAACTCTTCGGCCAAAACCAAGGTGCCGAAGAGAAGGGTTGGAGACGATTTCAAACAGGCCAACCAAATCGCCAAAACGCACCGCCATTGCTGCAGCTAATGGTTTTCCACTCTCATCTTCTGAAAGGAACAGGCCAACCTCACCTTGAACATTGTTGATAATTTCGGAAAGACCAGGTTTGACCGAGACAGGAAAACCTTCCATCACTGCGCTTTGGTCAATCCAACGCCCCATGTCCTTTAAGGGTAATTGGTCGACCGCGCCTTGAAGATCCGCATTGTTTAAATCCATCGTCATGACACGGGTTTCATCAAATCTGCGCCATCCGCGAGCATCGAGAATATTGTCTAATTCTGGTGGAGCCAGAGGCGATTGACGAAATACCAGAGGCCTGCCAAAGCTTTGGAAACGCCGTGCCATACGGACAATTCGGGCTTCTAAATCGGCGTGATCAGCTCGGTCTAATGGGTTGACGGAGTTGATACGTTTTGAGGGGTGCCCTGCGGTTAAGCGGATTGCCCAGGAGCCGTCGTAGCTGGTATTGGCAGCTGGCCAGGAGCGAAAGCTCACGGCTTCCAGCCGCCGAACATCGGGTAAATTCAAGGTTAAGGAAGATGAATTCATACTCGACTCACGCTGGTTGTTTTCCTCTTAATTGGCATATTAGCTACGGTAGTCGCCATTGATTGCCACATATTCTTTGGTTAGATCGCAAGTCCATACCCGAGCGGTTCCGCTGCCAACACCAACATCGATCGAAATTGTTATCTCATCTCGTTTCATGACGGCGCTTGCCGCAGCTTCATTATAGTTTGGATCCCGTTCCCCTGCATGGGCAACCCGTACCGAGCCAAAAGATATTTCTATCGCATCGCGATCAGCTTCTTCACCGGCTTTGCCAACAGCCATAATTACACGTCCCCAATTTGCATCTTCCCCAGCAATTGCCGTCTTAACCAGCGGGGAGTTGGCAACTGAAAGGGCAATGCGCTTAGCGGCCTGATCAGTTTTAGCGCCGCTAATGACAATTTCAACCTGCTTGGTAGCGCCTTCACCATCGCGAACAACTTGCATGGCTAAATCGTGCATTACGAGATGCAAAGCTTCCTTAAATGGCTTATATCGCGGATCGGTATCCTGTTCTAACTTTGATATTGCGACGCCACCTGTTGCAAATAGCATTAGGGTGTCGCTGGTTGATGTATCACTATCCACGGTGATTGAATTATAAGTGATTCCTGCCAACTCAGCTAAAAGGGATTGTAAGAGCGGCTGTGCGATAGGCATGTCCGTTACAATGAAAGAAAGCATGGTGGCCATATCAGGCGCAATCATTCCCGAGCCTTTAGCTATGCCGTTGATGGTGATTGCACTGCCATCCACATCGAAGCGCTGGGTTGAAAGCTTGGGGTAGGTGTCAGTGGTCATGATTGCCTTAGCGGCCTCAACCCAATTTATGGCCTTAGCAGTCGCGGCCATTCCTTCAAGATGAGCTGTAAATTCTGATGCAATCAATGGCTCCCCGATAACGCCTGTGGAGGCCAGGAACACTTCATCAATTTTGCAATTGCAGGCTAATGCTGCCGCTTCAGCAGTCATGCGTGTAGCGACTTCACCCTTATGGCCTGTGAAAGCATTGGCATTTCCAGCATTCACCACAAGGGCTTTAGCATTGGGATTACCAGCTGTTAAGCGTGTACGACACCAATCGACAGGGGCTGATGCGCATTGGGATTTCGTAAAGACACCAGCAGCCGTTGCCCCCTCATCAAAGATTATCAACAGAAGATCTGGGCGACCAGAATATTTGATCCCGGCTTCGATCGTAGCAATTCGCACCGCCTTAATCGGGTCAAGGGTAGGGATTTGTTTCGGTGCAAGGGGAGATAGCTTCATTGTCTGGACCAATAGGTAACTGAATTAATTTTTAGCCGGTAACTTCAGTGCTTCTTCCATAATGGTAACGCCGATACTTGCCCGCCCTGATTTAACAGCTTTCGCGTAAGCCTCAGTTAGCATGACTTGGCGTAATTGATCTTTTGAGGCTTCAAAAGTAGGTAGTTCTCGGTTTCGTTTGTCATCAACCTTAATGATGTGAAAGCCGAATTGAGTCTTCACCGCTTGTTTCGTGTAGCTGCCTTTATCAAGGGCAAAGGCTGCAGTTTCAAAAGCTGGAACCATGCGTCCCTTGCCAAAGAAACCTAAATCACCACCCTTTGG
Organism: Rhizobiaceae bacterium; assembly: GCA_036479095.1. Lineage (GTDB taxonomy): Bacteria > Pseudomonadota > Alphaproteobacteria > Rhizobiales > Rhizobiaceae > Pseudahrensia. Next base: position 4,427 of record JAZGFF010000024.1, read on the forward strand.
GCCGCTGGGGCCAGTAGATTTGGACTTTGCCAATTCAATAAAATCAGCACCACCATCAAGTTCCTTAATGATAGCTTTGGCTTCCTCTTCAGTCTTTACCAAAATGTGACGGGCGCTGACTTCTTGTTCTGGCTTGGTCTCGGTAATTTCTTTATCAAATCTAGCCTTGATCGCTGCATCTGATATTTCGGGCTCAATTTTAGTTTGAAAATACCCATTGTGCAGGGCGCGAGCCTTCAACAAATTTATACGCCGGAGCATTTCGGGGCTCTTATCCAGGCCAATTTTTTCCGCTTCAATGGCCAATATGTTGATATCAATAATCGAATCAAGGGCTCTGGCACGTCGTTCTTTCTCAGGAAAGTTCTGGAATTGTTGGGCCATATCCTTCATGGCCTGTTCCAAATCAGTCTTGGTGATGACACGCTCTCCAATTTTCGCGACAACCGTGCTATCTTGGGCGAGGGCAGTATTTGGAAATGCTAAAGCTCCCGTTAACAAAACCAGCATTAGTGATTTTGACATTGCTGAAGTTAGGAGCTTAGGGGAGAGCGTTTGAAAGTGCATTGAGATGTCCTGAATGTTATAGAAGGTGAGGGATTGCGGTTAAAAATAATCACGAGTTTATGGATGGCTAAAAATATGGATGAAATGTGGCGCGATCAACACTTCATATCAAGCCTTAATCAAGAATTCGAGACGAACTCAATTAGCATCCTCACTTACGTTGACAAGCCATGTTCTCACTCTTATCTGTCCAAGATGCTAAGGTCTACAGATTGATGTCCATCTTTTATGAATTAACGCAAAATAATACAATGGAATTTTGATTTCTATATTATAAGTGAATATTGCGGTGGGTGGATAAAATAAGGAAGAATTTTCATGGTCAGTTTCGGCGGTATCGCACGCAAACTCTTCGGTTCGGATAACGAGCGACAAGTTAAGAAGTACAAGCCCATTGTTGATGTGATCAATGCAATGGAACCAGAAATCCAAGCACTCAGTGATGCACAATTAGCAGCTAAGACTGACGAGTTTCGCCAAATGCTTAAGGATGGCAGCAAACTTGAAGATTTGTTGGTTCCAGCATTCGCGGTTGCTCGTGAGGCCTCAGTTCGAGCCCTTGGTATGCGGCCATTTGATATGCAGCTGATTGGCGGCATGATCTTGAATGAAGGCAAAATTGCAGAAATGCGTACCGGGGAAGGCAAGACCCTCGTGGCAACTCTAGCAGTTTACCTCAATGCTCTTTCGGGTGAGGGGGTTCATGTTGTGACGGTCAATGACTACCTAGCGCAACGCGATAGTGAATGGATGGGTAGGCTTTATGCATTCTTGGGTATGACCACAGGGGTCATCATTAATGATTTGGATGATGATGAACGCCAGGCAGCCTATGGTTGTGATATCACCTACGGTACGAACAATGAGTTTGGTTTTGATTATCTTCGCGATAATATGAAATTCGATTTGGAATCGATGGTGCAACGCGGTCACAACTACGCGATTGTTGATGAGGTTGATTCAATTCTTGTCGATGAAGCGCGTACTCCGCTGATTATATCTGGCCCAATTGATGATAAATCCGATCTCTATATTACGATCGATCAGTTTATTCCTTTAGTCGACGATGAAGATTATGAACTGGATGAGAAGCAAAGAACCGTTAATTTTACTGAAGATGGCACCGAAAAATTAGAGAATCTTTTGAAGGAAAAAGAGATTCTCAAAAATGGCAATCTCTACGATGTGGAAAATGTCGGCATTGTTCATCACGTTAATAATGCGCTGAAGGCTCATAAGCTCTTCACCCGTGATAAAGATTATATGGTTGTTCGCGGAGAAGTGGTCATCATTGATGAATTCACGGGTCGGGCTATGCAAGGGCGTCGTTATTCAGATGGCCAACACCAAGCCTTGGAAGCCAAGGAGAACGTGGAAATACAGCCTGAAAACCAAACGCTGGCTTCAATTACTTTCCAAAACTATTTCCGCATGTATGATAAATTATCTGGTATGACAGGAACCGCGATGACGGAAGCTGCAGAATTTGAAGATATTTATAAGCTTGAAGTGATTGAGGTTCCAACGAACAAACCGGTTTTGCGCCTTGATGAAGATGATGAAGTTTACCGCACCGTTGAAGAGAAGTTCACGGCAGTTGTCTTGGATATTATCTCTGCACAAAGAGCCGGGCAACCAATTCTCGTAGGCACGACTTCGATTGAAAAATCAGAAATGCTTTCTAGTAAGCTGTCCGACGTTAAAGGCCTACAGGCTACGTTGGGAAATATTGGGTCCCGTCTTGAATCGACCAAAGAAAAGAAAGAACCAGAGCTACATGCTTATTTAACAGAAGCCCTCACGGGTTTGAAAGAAGCTGTGGAAAATGGCGGCGTAACCCATGAGGTGCTTAATGCTCGGTATCATGAGCAGGAGGCATATATTATCTCGCAAGCTGGGGTTCCAGGGGCAGTGACAATTGCTACCAACATGGCTGGTCGGGGAACCGATATTCAGCTGGGCGGCAATTTGGATATGCGTCTTGAAAGAGAGCTTGAGGGTAAATCTGGTAAGCCAGCGCAGAAACTCAGCGATACAATAACCCAAGAAGTTGCAAAGCTAAAAGAACAAGCTCTTGCAGCTGGTGGGCTCTATGTCCTAGCTACAGAGCGCCATGAATCGAGACGGATTGATAATCAGCTTCGAGGCCGCTCGGGGCGGCAAGGCGACCCTGGACGTTCTAAATTTTTCTTATCCCTACAAGACGATTTGATGCGTATATTTGGCTCTGATCGTATGGATGGAATGTTGACCAAACTTGGATTGAAAGAGGGTGAAGCTATCGTTCACCCTTGGATTAATAAGGCTTTGGAGAAAGCGCAGCAGAAGGTGGAAGCGCGCAATTTTGATATTCGTAAGAATCTATTGAAGTACGATGATGTGATGAATGATCAACGTAAGGTGATCTTTGAGCAGCGTATTGAAATGATGAGCGCTGATGACCTTTCTGAATATGTCACAGATATGCGTGAGGATGTTATCGACAGTTTGGTTGAATCGACCATGCCAGAGAAGGCCTATGCTGATCAGTGGAAATTAGACGAACTGAATGAAGGGGTTACCGAATATCTAAATCTTGATTTGCCTGTTCAGGATTGGGCGCAAGAAGAAGGCATTGATGATGAAGGGGTACGCGAACGTATCAGCGAAGAGGCAGCGAAAGCTGCAGAAGAACGTGCCAAGCGATTCGGCCCTGAGGTTATGTCCTATGTGGAGAAATCGATTTTGCTGCAAAGTCTCGACCATTTATGGCGCGAGCATCTTGAGAACCTAGAGCATTTGCGTTCCGTGATTGGATTTCGAGGTTATGGGCAACGGGATCCGCTCTCGGAATATAAATCAGAAAGCTTTGAACTGTTCGATTCCCTACTCGGTAACCTACGCCGCACTGTGACAGCGCAAATGATGCGGGTAGAAGTTGTGCAGCAGGCCTCTGAGGAAGGATTGGAGCTACCTGAAATGGAAGCCCATCATTTCGATTTAGATGGTGGCGAAGATGGTTTTGAGGATTATGATGGTGGCCAATACGGTAAGGCGATTGAGACACCAAAGCGGGCAGCGGCGGCTGAAGGTCGTGATCCAAAAGACGAGAGCACTTGGGGACGGGTTGGGCGTAATGAGCCATGCCCATGCGGTTCAGGCACCAAGTATAAGCATTGTCACGGAAAGCTGGGTTAACGGTTCTCTATCCCAAAGCTGGGCTTGCAGCTACCAACCGGCAATCGCGCGGCAGCTTTTTGCGTCGTTGCCAAAGGAATAGCGCTTTCCGCAAACACTAACCTTCGGGGGCACGCCGCTGCTTTCAAATATATCGTAGCCGGATTTTATGTTGTTCCAAAATCCTGACCACTTTCCCTGAGGCTCCTTAGCGATGTTCTCGGCAGTCATCCGAAAGGGAAAAATATGTACTGGAATACTTTGTTGACCGTTGGCAAGAGCTTTGGAAACAGCTCGATATATTTCCCCAACCCCTAAATCAGTCATCGCATAACAGCCAATAGATGTGCAGCCGCCATGAACCATGAGAGCTGATCCAGTGCGGCCATGGGCACGATCGTATTCATTGGGAAAACCGATATTGAAGGCTCGGTAATGGCGGGAGCCTGGGTTCAATTGTTTTTTGGTGATCACATAAAAACCTTCAGGGGATTGTTTGTCGCCTTCTTTTAATTTGGGGCCTAAAAAGCCTGAAAAACGGCAGATCGGGTAAGTATGTAATTTACGGTAACCAGTACTTGCTTTCATCCATACTTCTAATTCTGCTTCGCGTTTGAAAATACGTACAAATGTCGCAGAGCCCAATTTCAACTCGGTCTGTTGTAAGCGCTTATTTAGGGCGAGGCGTGCCCGCTCCCCAATTGGCGTAACTGGTAATTTCCGTTCCACGACACGTCGTGCTCGTTCTGTAAATTCATGGAAAAGCGGGACGCCCGTAATCAAGGAAGCGATCCACATGACCAACATTCCACCACCAATAATAACAAAGGGTGCGAGTTTATTCTTAGTAGATTTGCGCAACTTATAATGTCCCCTCACTCACATGGGTGCGTGTTCATTCTTTCCTGTAATAAAATTTAGATTCACCCAGCAGGTTTAATCTTCGGAACTGATTTATCTGTGCTCAATGGCGTTTTTGTGGCAAGCGCATCGGTTGGCGAAGTAGTCCTCTCGGTAGCTGATGTTGTTGTCACTGTGGGCGCTGGCTTCACAAGGTTTGGATCTGTGATCGTTACCCCCGGCAGCAACGAGGTGTAGCTTAATGGTGAAAGGGCGGCGGCTTTGCGGCCTTCAGCTTTAGCAAGCAAATCTTCAAATCGAGTTGCATAGGTATTTTGCTGTTTCAGATAGGCGTTCGCCAACCTTAAGGGCATTTTGCGTGGCGGGCACAGGCCAGAAGAAGGGTAGCGTTTGGATGATTCAGTGTTGAATTCATAGCGTTTTCCGCAAACGTCAACCTTTGGAGGAACCTTGGTAATTTCAAAATGGTCATAGCCCCTTTTAAGCATTTGCCAGAACTTAAATTGTGGATGGGAACGCTGTTTGACCATATTTTTAGCCGTTAAATGAAAAGGATAGGCTTGAATTTGAAAAGCTTTTTGCCCCCCCTTAAACGCATCCCGCGCTAAGGCATAGATTTCTTCTACCCTATCATCGGTCATCGAATAGCAGCCAGCAGAGGAGCATGCTCCATGAACCATTAGATGGGAACCTGTTCGCCCATGGGAGCGATCATAGGCATTTGGGAAACCCATATTGAAGGAAAGGTGATATTGGGAGTTTGGATTCATTTGGTGTTTGTTGACCCGATAAAAACCTTCTGGAGCTTGTCTGTCGCCCTCCTTGAATTTTGGTCCAAGTTTACCTGACCATTTACATATTTCGTGGGTCGTGAGCAGGGCGTATCTTCCCGTGTCCTTACGTTTCCAGACTTCAAGGGTGTTTTCTTGTTTGAAGATGCGAAGCATAATAGGGGAGGTTACGCTCATACCCTGCGCTTTCATTTTCGTAATTAAGCGCTTGGGAACAGGGGCGTTGGCCTTTTGAGAAATCCCATCAAGGGCTCCTTGGCAAGCGGAGAGCGATAAAATAACTCCTCCAAAGAGGGCAATTTTGAGCAAGCTCGTCCCAGCCAGCATTTTGATAAATGATCCATTCATTCACACAAAACTTTCACAGATAATGAATTCAGGTGTCCTTTATAAGCCTTTAGTGTTGAATTTGTCTTGACGGTAACGAGACTTCTCACGGCTTTGTTAGAATCATTGTGATCACGAATTGTAACTGTATTGTGGCAATAGGTTCGCCACTGCGATAATTTATGATTGCGGCGAGCAGCCTTGCTAACCGGAGTAATATCGCCTTCACTCCAATGATGAGGGAAATAAGTGCGACAAATAATCTAAAGACAATTGTAAGCCGTGGCTTTTTGGTACTCCGTGATTTGTTGGTGTCACCAGTTTGCCTTTCTTGCGACAATGAGGTGAACACCCAAGGGGTAATATGTTCAAAATGCTGGGCGCAAGTTCGTTTTATTGAAAAGCCCTATTGCGCCTTAACGGGGGCACCATTTTCTTATGATCTTGGTGTTGGAGCCCTCAGTGCACAAGCAATTGCCAACCCACCTGCCTTTGATACGGCGCGATCTGTCATGCTTTATGATGACGTTGCTCGGCTCCTTGTGCAAGGACTTAAATTTGCTGACCGCACTGATCTAGCTCCCTGGATGGCACAATGGATGGTGCGGGCAGCTGATGGTATGTTGAGTGATGATGCGTTGATCGTTCCGGTGCCCTTACATCGATGGCGATTGTTTGGACGGCGGTTTAACCAATCTGCTGAGCTGGCACGTTATATCGCAAAGGAACAAGAATTAAACTATCTGGCTGAAACATTAGTTCGCGTCCGAGCCACGAAACAACAGGTTGGTTTAGATCGTAAGGCAAGGGATAAAAATGTGCGCGGGGCGTTTCGAGTTCCCTTGGAACGGGTCATTGATGTGAAGGGGCGTAATATTGTGTTGATTGATGATGTCTTTACCACAGGAGCTACACTTGAGGCCTGCGCGCGCGCTTTACGGCGCAGCGGTGCGAATAGGATTGATTGTTTAACCTTCGCGCGTGTTGCTAATGGGGTTGCCCTCGATGGGCTTTAATCTTTATATCGGGGTCAAAGAGTAATTAATGAAAGGGCAAGCAATGGCTGATGTGACTATTTATACGCGTAAATTATGTGGCTTTTGTTCCGCTGCAAAACGTTTGTTGGAGAAAAAAGGTGTGGAACTTACGGAACATGATGCAACCTTCAAACCGGAGCTTAGAACAGAGATGATTCAACGATCCGGCGGTGCAACGACCTATCCGCAAATATTCATTGGTGATATCCATATTGGTGGCTGTGACGAATTGATGGCGATGGAGCGAGCCGGCAGACTAGATAGTTTCTTAAAACTATAAACTGAGGAGTGATCAGTTCAATATGGCAAAGTTTACGGCGGCTGTGGTGCAAATGCATTGCGGTACAGATATGGCAAAAAATGTCGAATTGATGCGTGATGGGGTTAAGAACGCAGCGAATAGTGGAGCCAACTATATTCAAACACCAGAAATGACTGGACTGGTTCAGCAACATAGAAAAGAATTTTTCGAGCAAGTTCAAATCGAAGCCGATGACCCAATAATTACTGAAGCTTCAAAGCTAGCCAAGGAATTTTCTATCACATTGCATATTGGCTCAACACCAATTTTGATTGAGGAAGGCAAGGCTGCGAACCGCGCCTATTTGTTTGGTAAAGATGGAATAAAGAGAGCCAGCTACGATAAAATTCATATGTTTGATGTGGATTTAGATCGGGGGGAGAGTTGGCGTGAATCCGCTATATATCAAGCTGGCCAACAGGGCGTGATTGTTGATGTGGAAGGGGTGAGCCTGGGCATGGCGATTTGCTATGATTGCCGGTTCCCTGAATTGTACACAAAATATGCCCGTGAAGGAGTGGAGGTTTTAACAAACCCTTCGTGTTTCACGCGCCAAACAGGAAAAGCCCATTGGCATGTTCTTTTACGCTCACGGGCGATTGAAAATGGTGCGTTTATGATTGCTGCAGCCCAAGGGGGTGATTTAGAAGATGGACGTGAGACTTTTGGCCATTCAATAATGATCAATCCTTGGGGAGATATTATTGCAGAAGTTGCTGGTGAAGAGCCTGGATTTGCCCTGGCCGAAATTGATACTGCTGAGGTTGTGGCGGCGCGAAGAAAGGTGCCAAACTTGGTCAATCACCGTGCTTTTAAGATCAAACGCTAGCTATGATCAGTTTCAACCTTCTTTGTAAAAATGACCATGGGTTTGATGGATGGTTTTCATCATCAGATAATTTTGACACACAGGTAAAGAGTAAGCTCGTAGCTTGCCCAACTTGTGGCTCAACAAATATTACAAAATCATTGATGGCGCCATCGGTGTCTACTGGCCGACAACAAGATAAAATTAATGTTGCAAATATGGATGATGCGCGCCGCGTTGTGATGGGAGAAATGAAAAAGTTGCGTGATAAAATGGTTGATGGAGCAGAAGATGTTGGGAGTAAGTTTCCTGAAGAAGCTCGGAAAATTCATTACGGTGAGAGTGATAAGAAAAGTATTCATGGCAATGCTAGCCGTGAAGAGGTGGAAGGTTTGCTAGAGGAGGGGGTGGAAATTGCTCCTATTCCAGTTCTTCCTGAGGATAATAATTAGGGGCTCGATGCTGGCCGCTCAAATAAAACCATATAGTTCACATCCAGATCGTTTGAGCGGCTCCAGGAGTCATTGATTGGATTGTAGGAAACCCCAATTTTTTCGATGAGGTGTAAACCTTGCGCTTCACTAGGATCGACCAGTTCACTAGGTGTGACTAGCTTTTCATACTGATGGGTTCCTTTCGGGAGCCACCGCAATACGTTCTCGGCCATAAAAATGGCCAAGCTCTTGGCTTTAAAAGTACGGTTGATCGTCGCCACTAACATAAGACCGCCCGGCTTTACCATCGAGGCGCATGCGGTCATGAAAAGCTCAACATCGGCAACGTGCTCGACAACCTCCATGTTCAGAACCACGTCAAATTTTTCATTGTTGGCGGCTAAGTTTTCAGCGGTTGTGGTGCGGTAGTCGACCTTGATGTTTGATTGCTTGGCATGAATCTTTGCGACCTCGATATTTGTCTCGCCAGCATCGGCGCCGACAACACGCGCGCCCATTTTTGCAACAGGCTCGCTCAACAAGCCGCCACCACAACCGATATCAAGAATGCGAAGCCCTTTAAGGGTGTTGGGAGATTTGGGGTCGCGGTCAAAATGCTGGCAAAGTTTTTCCCTGATATAGGTTAGGCGCACTGGGTTGAATTTATGAAGGGGTTTGAATTTTCCGGTTGGATTCCACCATTCTTGAGCCAAGGAAGAAAAATGATCGATTTCTGATTGGTCGACGGTACTGTTTTCGCCGATTGGGGTACGGGTGCGGGTCGCCGCCATGTGGAAAATCCTTCTGCTAATCCATATGTTGGTTTTGGTTGTCAAAAGGCAAGCGAAATTTATGGGTTGCTGCTTGATGAAGCTTGCGGCTTGGTGAACCATCGTTTAAACCCACGCCATCACCCCGCGCTCCTGATTAAGGGGCGCTTTTGTTTATTTGTCAGGCAGCAATTCTCATGGCCCGTTTGGTAATGAAATTTGGCGGCACCTCCGTGGCCGATCTGGAGCGCATCCATAATGTGGCACGCCATGTGAAGCGCGAGCATGATGCTGGCCATCAGGTGGCGGTTGTTGTCTCAGCAATGGCGGGGCGAACCAACGAGCTAGTGGGTTGGGTAAATGATATGCCCTTGGTTGGCGATAATACTATGCCGATTTTTGATGCCCGTGAATATGATGCGATTGTATCATCGGGTGAGCAGGTGAGCGCTGGGCTGTTGGCGATCGCCTTACAGTCCTTTGGAATTGATGCTCGCTCGTGGCTTGGATGGCAAATTCCATTGAAGACTGACATGGCTCATGGTTCTGCGCGAATTGTTGCTCTCGATGGCGCAGAGATTATTGAGCGTATGCAAGGCGGGCAAGTGGCCGTGGTTGCTGGCTTTCAAGGAGTTTCTCCTGAAAACCGAATTGCGACGCTAGGTCGCGGAGGAAGCGACACAAGCGCGGTGGCGTTGGCGGCTGGTGTGAAAGCCGATCGTTGTGATATTTATACAGATGTAGATGGTGTTTACACCACTGATCCTCGCATGGCTCCAAAGGCGCAACGGCTTGATAAGGTCGCCTATGAGGAAATGTTAGAAATGGCATCTTTGGGGGCAAAGGTTTTGCAAGTACGTTCGGTGGAACTAGCGATGGTGCATAAAGTTCGCGTATTTGTACGCTCCTCTTTTGATGCGCCAGAAAAAATTGATTCAAGTGAAGGGGCGAACCCGCCCGGCACATTGATCTGTAGTGAGGATGAGATTGTGGAAGAACAAGTCGTAACGGGCATTGCCTATGTAAAAGACGAAGCGCAGATTTCACTTCGGCGTGTGTCTGATAAACCTGGAGTGGCTGCTGCTGTCTTTGGGCCTTTAGCGGATGCCCAGGTGAATGTGGATATGATCGTTCAAAACGTCTCCGAAGATGGCTCCGTTACGGATATGACCTTTACGGTTCCTTCTAGCGATTTGAATAAGGCACTTAACACCTTGCAAGCATCACAAGAATCCATCGGCTATGAGGTCGTGCAGTCTGATCCAGGGATGGTGAAAGTTTCGGTTATCGGAATGGGTATGCGTAGCCATGCTGGGGTGGCCTCATCAGCGTTTCAGGCAATGGCGGACAAGGGCATCAACATTCGTGCAATAACCACGTCTGAAATAAAAATATCAATTTTAATCGACCAAGATTATGCAGAGCTGGCCGTGCGAACTTTACACTCGGTCTATGGTTTGGATAAAGAATAGCAAAATCTAGTAGGGAATCCGTTATGCAAGGCCTGGTAACAGGACCTCGGGTTCTGCTTAAAAACCTTCGGGAAGCAATGGCGGAACCCCTTGGCCCCCAAGAGAGGCTCGATCGGATCGTGCAGCAAATTGCTGCGGCGATGGGTGCACAAGTGTGCTCTGTTTATGTACGCCGTGCTGATGATGTGTTAGAACTCTTCGCAACTTGCGGGTTGAATCCCGATGCGGTGCATACTTCCCAACTACAGGTTGGCCAAGGTTTGGTGGGTACCATTGCAGCCGCAGGTCGCCCTTTGAACCTTGCGGAAGCCAGCCGTCACCCTTCTTTTACCTATCTGCCAGAAACTGGGGAAGAACTTTATCATTCTTTCCTTGGTGTCCCCATGAAACGGGCGGGGCGACCGCTGGGGGTGTTGGTGGTTCAAACGCAAGAAACCAAAACCTTTGACGATGAAGATGTGGAAGCACTTGAAACGGCAGCAATGGTTCTGTCTGATTTAGTCGCTTCGGGGAACTTGAAAGGGCTTGCCCAAAGTGGGGTCCAGCTTGATCAATCGCGGCCTGTTTCATCCAATGGTGTGCGCCTGTCTTCGGGAATAGGAATTGGCAAGGTTGTCTTGCACGAACCGCGGGTTGTTATTGAACATTTGTTTGGCGACGACGAAAATGAAGAATTGAGCCGCTTGGCAATTGCGATACAAAGTTTGCGTGCTTCGGTTGATGATTTAGTCTCACGGAATGTCGGTGATGATGGTATGGCCGATGAAGGTGATCATGTGGACGTGTTGGAAAGCTACCGCATGTTTGCCCACGATCGGGGCTGGGTACGGCGCATAGAGGCGGCAATAAAGGGCGGACTGACGGCTGAGGCTGCAACAGAAAAAGTCAGTCAGGAAAACCGTTCTCGCTTGTTGCGTTCCTCCGATCCTTACCTTCGTGAGCGTATGCATGATTTTGATGATCTGGCACGGCGATTGATGAAGCAATTGATGGGCGACGCGGCTAACCCACAAAGAGATGGGGATGATTTCGTGGTCGTCGCACGAACAATGGGTGCCGCAGAATTACTTGATTACGATAACAAGAAATTAAAGGGCCTAATTCTTGAGCAGGCAACTCCCTCCAGTCATGTGGTGATTGTTGCACGGGCTTTGGGCATTGCTGTTGTTGGGCAATTAGAGAATTTCGTTGCACGAGCAGAAAAAGGGGACAGAGTTATTGTCGATGGGGATGAGGGATCCGTGCATCTACGTCCTGTTGATGATGTCATCGAGTTGTATGCTGAGCGCGTTGAATTTCGTGGTAAACGACAAGAGCGGTTTAATGCTCTTCGTGCCAAGCCAAGTAAGACAACAGATGGGGTTGAGGTTGATTTATTGTTGAATGCTGGCCTTTCGATGGATTTAGATCAGTTAGAACATTCAGGTGCGATTGGAATTGGGCTTTTCCGAACTGAGTTACAATTCATGATATCTAGCCGTTTGCCTCGCTTAGATGAGCAGACCAAATTCTATCAATCAGTATTGGAAGCGGCTGGGGATAAGTTGGTTACGTTCCGTACGTTGGATATCGGAGGAGACAAGGTCTTACCCTATTTACGTACCCTGAAAGAAGACAATCCTGCTTTGGGCTTACGGGCTATTCGTTTGGCCATCGAGAGACCCGGCTTATTACGGGTTCAATTACGGGCGTTACTTAAAGCAGGAATTGGGCGCACACTTAAAATTAAATTGCCATTGGTCACCACAGTCAGCGAGATCGATGAAGTGCGCACCATGTTGGATCGTGAGATTGAAAAGCAGGCTAAATTTGGTCACAGACTCCCTGATAAAATTTTACTCGGCTCGATGATCGAAGTGCCAAGCTTACTTTACCAACTTGATGAGCTGATGGAGAAAGTGGATTTTGTATCGGTGGGAACGAATGATTTATTTCAGTTCATGGCAGCAACGGATCGAACAAATTCTTACATGACCTCGAGGTTCAACTCTCTTTCCAGACCATTCTTTCGAGCCTTGCGCGATATCGTGTTGGCAGCTGAGCGCAATAAGACTCCCTTACAATTGTGTGGTGAATTGGCGAGTGATCCGCTTTCCGTGTTGGCACTTCTTGGTATCGGTTATCGAGCAGTTTCCATGCCACCAGCTTCTATTGGCCCGGTTAAAGAAATGATACGCTCTATTAATATGGCCGATATTACACAGCTGATGCAAAATGCTCTTGATGATAAAATTGGCGCACAGAGTTTGAACGACATATTGCGAGAATACGCGAATAAAAAGGGGATTCCCCTGTGAATGAGTTATAACAATACAGCTTAATTTCCCCTCGATATAATTTTAACAAATGTAAGATATTCCATGCTGTCTCAAGAAAAAATTGATCAACTATTGGATCGCCATAAAGAGCTAGAAACTCAGATGAGTTCTAACCCAGACCACGAAACCTATGTGAAATTGGCAAAGGAGTTTTCTGATCTTGGTCCTGTCATCGAAAAAGTGAAGGAATTGGAAGCGAGTAAAGAAGAATTGCACGGTTTGGTGGAATTATTGACTGACGCCGACATTGATCCTGAAATGAAAGAAATGGCTGAGCTGGAGATGCCAGAACTAAAGCAGGTCATCGACCAAAATGAAGCCGATTTGCAATTTCTTCTGCTTCCTAAAGATGCGGCTGATGATAAAAATGTAATATTGGAAGTGCGAGCTGGAACGGGTGGCTCGGAAGCGGCTCTTTTTGCTGGCGATTTGTTTCGCATGTATCAGCGTCATGCAGAAACCCATGGCTGGAAAGTCGAGGTGATGTCTGAAAGCGCAGGGGAAGTGGGTGGCTATAAAGAAATCATTGCGCTCATCACTGGTAATGGTGTGTTTGCCCGGATGAAGTTTGAATCAGGGGTTCACCGGGTTCAACGGGTTCCTGAAACAGAATCGGGTGGTCGGGTACACACTTCTGCAGCGACAGTTGCGGTTTTGCCTGAGGCGGAAGATGTGGACATAGAAATTCGTAATGAGGACATACGGATCGATACAATGCGAGCCTCTGGGGCAGGGGGGCAGCATGTGAATACCACTGATTCAGCAGTGCGGATTACCCATGCTCCTTCAGGTATTGTGGTGCTTTCGGCTGAAAAATCTCAACATCAAAACCGTGCAAATGCGATGAAAGAGCTTCGAGCAAGGCTTTACGATATGGAGCGACAAAAACTCGATCAAGAACGGGCTGATTCCCGCAAGGGGCAGGTGGGCTCAGGGGATCGTTCAGAACGGATCAGAACCTATAATTTCCCGCAAGGTAGGGTGAGTGACCATCGGATTAATCTTACGCTTTATAAATTGGACAAACTAATTGCTGGTGAAGGGCTCGATGAATTGTTTGATGCGTTAATCACGGATTATCAGGCCAGCCAATTGGCGGCACTTGGTGGGGATGAGGATAAGTAAGCCCAATGGGATCGGCGTCGGTGGATCAAACATTTTCTCAATTGCTTGAAAAGGCAACACAACGATTGGCTGACGAACAAATTGTAACTGCTGATCTTGATGCTCGCTTATTGTTGCAAGCCGCTAGTGGTTATGAGCGAGCACAATATCTTAGCCATGAATTTGCGGTATGCCCTTCAACAATTGCTTCGCTGTATGAAACCTATATTTCTCGAAGAATATTGCATGAGCCGGTTTATCGGATCCTTGGCGTGAGAGAATTTCATGGGCTTAAGTTCAAGCTTGGAAAGGATACGCTAGAACCACGGGATGATACGGAGTGTTTGATTGAGGCGGTAGTTGCTCGCATCACAGATAAGAATGCTGATTTACGTTTCTTGGATTTAGGAACTGGAACAGGAATCATAGCCCTCAGTTTGCTCAGTGAATTATCTAAAGCTGAGGCGGACGCTACAGATATATCTGCGGGGGCGCTCAAGGTTGCGCAAGAAAACTCTTCGGCTCTTGGCTTTAGGGACCGAATTCGATTTCAAAAGGGGAGCTGGTTAGAGGCGGCCAGTGGCCAGTATGATTTCATCGTTTCAAACCCGCCTTATATTGATCAAGATATGATGGAACACTTAGAAGCGGAAGTTTTAAATCATGATCCAAGCGCTGCCCTTGATGGCGGCTTGAGAGGATTGGAAGCTTTTGAAGAAATTTTTAAAACTGCAACCGGTTTTCTCAAACAGGACGGCTTCTTAGCCTTAGAAATCGGATTTGATCAGCTGCGTTCAGTAACTGATCTGGGCGAGGGTTATGGATGGCATCGGTTGTCGTTTCATCGGGATCTATCAGGGCAAATGCGTTCGGTAATTTTCAACCCATCAGCTTACGGCTAGGGCAGTGAAACTTGGGAATAGGAAAGTGAAACTTGGGGAAATTTACCCTGTTGTTGAAACAACGTAAAAAAGGGCTTGCAATTTTTGTATGAAAGGGTACGTCTTTGCTCAGAAAAGCGCTTGGCGCTTCGTGTCCCCGAAAATTTGATTTGTGTTACTCTGGCTTACTGGAGTGTTAAAGACAAAAATTCGGCACAACCTTGCGATTCTAATGGGAGCAATCGCGAAGAGAAATGGCAATAAATTTTCAATCTGGCGGGTGACCGCTTTTAACCGGGGGTCCTTACCCCTACTTAAGTAGCCCTTCGGGGCGAATTCAGCCTGCATATTTATCAACCGTTTCACGATTGATAAAGCGGGCCATTCAAAGAGAAGTGTCGAATGAGACAAGGACAACCGCAAAACAGACAGCGCTCGCGCGGTCGCGGAAATAATCGTAATAACAACAACAACAACAGCAATCGTAATCAGCTAAACCGATCAATGGAATCAAATGGTCCCGATGTTCG
The DNA here is from genome assembly GCA_036479095.1 of Rhizobiaceae bacterium. GTDB lineage: Bacteria > Pseudomonadota > Alphaproteobacteria > Rhizobiales > Rhizobiaceae > Pseudahrensia. Next base: position 19,784 of record JAZGFF010000024.1, read on the forward strand.
TATTCGCGGTACTGCGGCTCATATAGCTGAGAAATATAGCCAGATGGCAAATGACGCTTTGACCAGTGGCGATACAGTTGCTGCCCAAAGTTATTGGCAATTTGCGGAACATTACAACCGTTTGATCGCCGTTGCTCAAGCTGCTCAGCTGGCAGCAAAAGAAGAGCAGGATGCTAAACGGGTGGCACGCGGTGAAAGCGATACCGATGGGAATGAAGGCCGTAGCCGTGGTGAGAACCGCCATCGTCGCCCTCACCACCGTGAAGACGAGGAGCAGGCTGATCAAGCTGATGCCCCGCAACCAACACTCGATGACACTCCTGCTGAAGTTGCTCTCGCGGAAAACCCAGATGCTGAAGCAGCAATTGGAGATGCCCCCGCCGAGGATATAAAAGCAGAAGCTGCAGAAAAGCCACGCCGTTCACGTAGACCTCGCAAAGCTGAAAAAACAGTTGCAGCAGATGAAGATACCGGTGGTTTGCCATCATTTGTTACGGGTGGAGAATAGTTTTTCCACCCCTTAACATTCAAAAATAATTTCCTACATATTGGTCGTAGATTGGCTTGCCTAATTGGAAGCCTGTTTCTTTGATTACCGGTCTCGCTACGGGTTTCCGGAAGTATGAAGGATGATGATTATGAATTTTGAGAATTACACCGAACGTATGCGCGGATTTATTCAATCTGCCCAAGCCAAGGCCCTCTCAGATGGGCACCAGCAATTCACCCCAGAACATTTACTAAAAGTCTTGCTCGATGATGATCAAGGCCTAGCATCGTCATTGATTGATCGCGCCGGTGGGGATGCAAAAACTGCTTTATTAACAACTGAACTGGCCATCAGTAAGCTGCCAAAAGTTGAAGGTGGAAGTGGCGGAGTTTATCTATCCCAAGCTCTCGCTAAAGTCTTGGAACAGGCGGATAAGGTTGCCAAAAAAGCTGGCGATTCCTATGTGACCGTTGAGCGGTTTTTGTTGGCTTTGGCACTCGAGAACGCGGCTGCAACTGCCGGCATTTTGAAAAAATCTGGGGTAACCCCCGCATCTCTTAATGAGGCGATCGAAACAATCCGAAAAGGACGCACCGCTGATTCAGCATCAGCTGAAGATGGCTATGATGCTTTAAAAAAATACGCCCGCGACCTTACCAAAGATGCACGCGAAGGAAGACTTGATCCCGTCATTGGCCGTGACGAAGAAATCCGGCGGGCAATACAGGTACTCTCCAGGCGAACGAAGAACAACCCGGTGCTTATAGGTGAGCCTGGAGTTGGGAAAACCGCGATTGCTGAAGGCTTGGCTTTGCGTATCGTCAATGGTGATGTTCCTGAAAGCTTGCGCGATAAGCAATTATTATCTCTCGATATGGGTTCTTTAATTGCGGGTGCAAAATATCGTGGCGAGTTTGAAGAGCGATTGAAGGCTGTGCTTTCTGAGGTTAGTGCTGCAAATGGCGGTATCATCTTGTTTATTGATGAGATGCACACCCTTGTTGGGGCTGGAAAATCTGAAGGAGCGATGGACGCTTCAAACCTGTTGAAGCCCGCCTTGGCACGAGGTGAGTTGCATTGTGTGGGTGCTACCACGTTGGATGAATATCGTAAGCATGTGGAGAAAGACGCTGCCCTTGCCCGCCGTTTTCAACCCGTATTCATTGCTGAACCTACTGTCGAAGATACCATTTCCATTCTTCGTGGCATCAAAGAAAAATATGAATTGCATCATGGTGTGAGGATCGCTGATAGCGCCCTTGTCGCCGCAGCAACTTTGTCCAATCGTTATATTACGGATCGATTTTTGCCTGATAAGGCCATCGATTTAATGGATGAGGCCGGCTCTCGGCTTAGAATGCAGGTGGATTCTAAACCTGAAGAACTCGATGAACTTGATCGGCGCATCATCCAACTGAAAATTGAGCGGGAAGCGTTGAAAAAAGAAACCGACAAGGCTTCTCAAACTAGACTTGAAAAACTCGAAGCTGGACTATGCGAATTGGAAGAAAAGGCCCAGGCTTTATCAGCAAAATGGCTTTCTGAGAAAGATCGTCTATCCGGAACACGCGAGTTGAAGGAGCAACTCGATCGTGCTCGTTCAGAACTGGAAATAGCGCAGCGTGATGGTAATTTGGCATTAGCTGGTGAGCTTTCTTACGGGGTGATTCCTGACCTGGAAAACAAAATTGCTGAAGTTGAAGGTGAAGAAGATCAATCAACTATGGTGGATGAGGCGGTTACGCCTGAATCAATCGCCCATGTGATTTCTCGTTGGACCGGTATCCCGGTTGATAAAATGCTTGAAGGGGAACGGGAAAAACTGCTCGCCATGGAGGATGAGCTCGCGCAACGTGTTGTGGGGCAAGGGGAAGCTGTGGCTGCCGTTTCCCGTGCGGTTCGCCGTTCTCGGGCAGGTTTGCAAGACCCAAATCGACCTATGGGTTCATTTATATTTCTTGGGCCAACAGGTGTTGGTAAAACAGAACTAACAAAAGCCTTAGCGAATTATTTGTTCGATGATGACAGCGCTATGGTTCGTCTTGATATGTCTGAGTATATGGAAAAGCATTCTGTGGCTCGATTGATTGGCGCACCTCCTGGCTATGTCGGCTATGATGAAGGTGGGTTGCTGACGGAAGCCGTACGGCGCAGACCTTATCAAGTGGTGCTGTTTGATGAAATTGAAAAGGCGCACCCTGATGTATTTAATATCTTGCTCCAAGTTCTTGACGAAGGTCGCCTTACTGACGGGCAAGGGCGCACCGTTGATTTTCGTAACACCTTGATCATTATGACCTCAAATTTGGGATCTGAGTATCTAGTCAACCTAAAAGACGGGGAGGATGTTGATAGCGTGCGCACAATGGTGATGGAAGTTGTGAAAGCTTCTTTCAGACCGGAGTTTTTGAACCGGGTCGATGAAACAATTCTGTTTCACCGCTTACAAAAAGCTAATATGGCCGCGATTGTTAATATCCAACTTAAACGCTTGGAAGGATTACTTGAAGAGCGGAAAATTACCCTCGAACTAGATGATGATGCTTTGGTATGGCTTGCACAAAAAGGCTACGATCCTGCCTACGGGGCGCGGCCATTAAAGCGGGCAATTCAAAGCGCGATCCAGGACCCGTTGGCAGAGATGTTGCTATCGGGTGAAGTCGCAGATGGGGTTGCGGTGGCAATCACCTCAGGCACAGATCGGCTGCAATTCCGCGTGAAGGGCTCAAAACTTCGTTCAGTGGAAAAATCTGAAACCGCTAAGGAAAAGTCTAAAAAGGCTGCTAGAACCAAAAATAAGGGAAAATCAGCCGCCTAGATGAGAAATATCACCTGCATTGACAATATTGTTAGCGCAGATGCCTTTTTCATGTCTGGTTCATAAACCATTCGTTATCCATAAGTGGTTTATGAATTGTGCGGTTGAATGTCTCAAACTAATTGAGAGCTAATCAACCCTGATCCGTTAAAAGGAATGATAATGAAAACGGTATTTATTTCAGCCTTATTTTCTTTGATGCTCTTCGCCATTCCTTCAGCGATAGCTCAAGATCATCAATCCTATCAGATAGCACAGGCGAATTATGAAGTTTTCATTGATGGCCGTGGGCGCCATTTTTTGGTCGATCCTGACACAGGTGAAGTTGTGGGGCGCGCCAACAGAAACGCCCGTTTTACCTATCGCGATAAAAAACGTGCCGAAGCTGCCTATCGTCGGCAAAACCGTAGAAGAAAATTAAACCAACGGTTTGGAAAATTATTTGATATTCTCAAAGGCGGTAGCGAAGGGAAAACACGTTTTAAAAAGAATAAGAAAAAGCTTAGGCGTAATAAACAATTAGCCAAGCGCCGTGATGGCAAAACACGCACACAGTCTTTAAGCAAACGAAGGGAACCTCTGCCTCAAATTAGCCAGGAAGAAGAAATCGCGCGTTTGCCCGATTACGATCAGCCGGTGGCAAAAACTCCAAAAATTCGGGGAATGAGAAAACCAAAGTTCAATAAGTCACAAATGACCAGTCTTCAAATATTTT